>NZ_JBSGZD010000354.1:0-7718 GCF_053610825.1 Streptomyces sp. NPDC054863
GCCCCGGCACACCGTGCCGGGGCCGCACCGACTCCCGGCGGGGACTACATGAAGCCCTGAGCCGCCCTCCGGTCCCCCGCCCGGTAGGCCGGGGCCGCTTCCTTGACTGCGCGGGAGATCTGGAGGAGCGACATGTGGATGGACTTCGCTTCGCGGTCCCAGTCCGCCTGGGCGGCGTTGTAGGCGTCCCTGGCGTCGCCGGACCAGAGCTGGGAGACCGAGCCGATCTTTGCCTTGATCGCTTCCAGGCTCTCGTCGAGCCTGTCCGCCTGGGACTTGATCGTGCGTGCCGCCTCGTCAAGGGCTGCGTAAGTGACCAGCATGGTGCCGTCGTTGGGGGACAAGATGGGGCTCCCGGTTCGGTGGGGGTGAGGGGGATGGAGGGGGTGAGAGGAGTGGTCAGTAGCTGCTGAGGGACGAGGTGGGGGCGGAGGCGGGGGACGGGGCCGAGCCCGCGTAGCCCGGAGTGACGTCGATGCCCCTCATGGCGGCGCGCACCTCGTCCTCCGTGGTGCCGGAGATCGTGCGCGCCGCCTCGATCGCCTCCTGGAACTTCAGGAGGAGCCTTCCGATCCTGACCATGTTCTGGTTGATCTGGGCCTGCTTCAGGTTGAAGGCGCCCGCTCCGATGCCCTGCCACTGGCCCTCCAGGCCGTCGATCGTGGCGTGCAGGCGCTGGAGTTGGCCCTTGACGCTGTCGAAGTTCCTGGTGAGTTCCGTCTGGAGTTTGGCGAGGGCTACGTCATTGACCTTCTGGACTGCCATGGGTGGAGGCTCCTCAGGGGGGCGGGTGGGTGACGACGGGAGGTACGGGGGTCTGTTGGCCTGCTGTCCAGGTCGCCTCGTCCTCCGTCGGGTGACGGGGGCGGGGCCGGGAGGGTGGTGGGGCGCCGTTGGTCCGTTTCGGGCCTGTGGAGGTTCGGGGGGCGGGCGCGGGCGCCATGGCCGGTGGCGCGGGGCGCAGGAGTCCTGCACCGCCCTGGGTGAAGGGGCCGCCCGTGCCCGTTCTCGGGGCGGGGACCCCTCGGGCGGGGCAGCCGCCGACCACTCCCGGCATGCCGGCGGTGACGGGCGGGCGGGGGCTGCTGCCGACCGAGGTCCCACCGAAGGCACTCCCGCCGACGGCGGTCCGGCCGGTGGTTCCGGCGGCGGGAGCGCCGAGCGCCGTGTGGGCGGGTGTGGTGAGTGGGGTTCCACCGGAGATCCCGTCGAGCGGGCCGGGCACGGCTGCTGCCGGGGGCAGCGGCTGGGGAGGCGGGGTGGCCTGCGGTGCCGTGGGGACGGGGATGCCGGAGGAGGAAGTGGGGTGAGCCGTGAGGCTGTTGAGTTCCATGGTGAGGGGCGGGGGCTCTGCCGATGCGGCTGCCGGTGGCGGTGCCTGGCCTGTACGCGGGCCGGGTGAGGTGCCTGCGGTGTCGGACGTGGAGTGGGTCGAGTGGGCCGCCGAGTGGGCCGAGTGGGCAGGGTGCGTGTCGTACGGGGCGTACGGGGCGTACGGGGTGGCGGTGGGCATGGGCGCGTCCGCGCGCCTCCCCGCACCGTCGTATCCGGTTCCGCCGTGGCCGCCCGGTGCTGCGGCGGACGCGTTGCCCGCCGTCCCGCCGGGGCTCGGGGAGCCTCCGGCAGTCGCCGTTCCCCCACCGCCCGCCGGTCTCGGCACCGCGGCATCCAGGTCGTCCTCGAATCGGGGCGGCTCCTCCGCGGCCAGGTTCGCGCCCGACACCGCGTAGTACGAAGCCAGCCGGTTCAGCTGGTTGATCGCCTCCTGGCGGTGCGATTCCGACGCGGGCGGGCCGGTGCCGGCCGCCGCGGCCCTGGGCGGCATCGCGCTGCGTACCGCTGTCAGGCCCGTCGCCGCCTCCGCGAGGTGCACGCCGACGATGCTCGCGTACGTACCCAGATCGTCGGCGTGGCTCGCGAGGCGTCCGCCGAACCTGCGGAACTCCGTGCCGGACTCCCCCTTCCACTCCACCGCCGCGAGGTGGCCGCGCAGTTCCCCCGCCGCCTCCTGGAACGCCGTCCGCATCTCCCCCAGGGCCTCCGCCGCACCTGCCAGGGCCTTCGGGTTTCCCGCCTCGACCAGGTCGATCATGGTGTTCAGCCCGCACGACTCGAAGTGCGTCATGCGCCGGTCCCCCGGCCCTGTTCCGTACGGGAGCGGATCTCCCAGAAGCGGCGGCGCAGTTCCTCCTCCAGATTGTCGAAGCCGACGTCCGCGCCGTGCACGCCGATGCTCAGGCAGTCGATCTGTTCGGTGAGGGAACGGGAGAGCTTGACCAGGCCGGTGTGGACACGGCGGTACTGCGCGTGGAGTTCGTCGGCCTCGGGGAAGGGCGCGCCGGGGGCACCGAACTGGGCCCGCGTGAGCGTGTGGACGGCCACTCTCTCCGGGCCTGCCGCGCTGTCCTGGAAGGCAGCCAGTATCGCGTGCACGCGGGAGCGGAATTGCTTGAGTGCGCCGACCCCGCGTGCGAGGTCACTGCTGCCGCCGGTCGCGCTGCCTCCGTCGAGCACGGCGCCCCCTTCTTCGTGTTCTCGTGCGTGGCTGCCCTGCACGGCCGGCCCGCGTGGCTGCTGATCGGTTGAGCGTGCCATCGCACTGCACGGCTGAATTCGGCCAAGTCGCTGGTCAGAGGCTGTTGTTGCCCGGGATCACCGCTTCGGCGGGCCAGCATTGCGACACCCGTTCAGCGGGTGACGTCAGGTCGGCCGCTCCTCCGCCACCCGCCGTCCGCGCCGTCTCGCGTCGCGTACCGCCACCGCCGATCCGGTCAGGACGGCGAGGGCCACCGCGCTGGCGGTGAGGACGTGGACCGACAGGCGTACGGAGCGTTCCTGCGGCGTCTCGCCCGCCGGGGACGCCAGCGGCGCGGGAGCCTGCCCACGGGACGGGTTGCCGTCGGCGACGGGGTGGTCGATGCCCTGTGCGTCCTGGGCCAGGGCGCGCTGCGGGTCGGCGACGCCCCAGCCGACGAAGCGGTCGGGGCCGGGTGCGGAGCGTTCGGCGGTCTGTTTGATCCGGGCGACGATCTGCCGGCCGGTCCAGTCGCTGTGCTCGCCCTTGACGAGGGCGGCGAGACCGGCCACGTACGGCGCGGAGAAGCTCGTACCGCTGTCGGTGCAGTGACCGCCGCCGGGCACCGTCGACACGATGTCGGTGCCGGGGGCGGCGATGCCCACGAAGGAGCCGGACTGGGAGAAGTACGCGCGCTCGTTGTCGCGGTCGGAGGAAGCCACGGCCAGGACGCCTTCGTAGGAAGCCGGGTAGGTGCGGTCCGTGTTCCCGTCGGTGCCGCTGTTGCCCGCCGAGGCGATGACGATCCTGCCCTCCGCGAGGGCCGCCTCGACCGCGCGCTCCAGCAGTTCGGTCGGCTTCACCGCCTTCGCCGTGTCCTGGGAGATGTTGATGATGTCGGCGCGCTGCCGGACGGCGTGGTCGATGGCGTCCGCGAGCAGTTCGGCGGTGCCGTTGCCCTCGGCGTCGTTCTGGTCGATGGGGATGATCGTGGCTTCGGGGGCCAGGCCGACGAAGCCCGTGTCGGGGTGGGGGCGGGCCGCGATGATGCCGGCGACCTTGGTGCCGTGGCCGACCTCGTCGGAGGTGCCGTTGTCGGCACCGCGTACGCCGGGGTCGGCCAGGGCACCTGTGCGGGGCAGGAAGTTGGCTCCCGCCCTCGTGTCCACCGCGTCGGTGAGCTGCGGGTTCTTGGTGTCCACTCCGGTGTCGACGACAGCCACGCGTACGCCCTTGCCCCGTGACCGCGCCCACACCTCGTCGAGCGGGACGCGTTGCAGTGGCCAGGGACGGCCCGTGTACGGCTGCGCCGGGAAGGCGCACGGGCCCGGGTCGGCGGGTTCCTCCGACTGCCCCCTGGCCTGCGCGGCGGGCAGGCAGAGCGCGGCAAACGCGATCGTCGCCGTGGAGCGTGCGACGGCGCGGAGGAGTCTGCGGCATGCCGCGGATCTGCGCGGGCGCCCGGTCACGAGCCCTGCAGCTGCACGGCCGCGCCGGTCGACAGACGCGGCCCTGTCGGTACGAGGGAGGCCCAGACGGCGGGAACCGGAGCGGGCGAACGGGCGGAGTAGCCGAGGAGCTCGAAGGCACTCTTGACCTGCCCCTGCCCCTGCCCCTGCCCCTGCCCCGACCCTTGTCCCGACCCTTGTCCTCGTCCCGGCTGCGCTGCCCGGTCCGGCCCGTCGCGGTGGCCCGTATCGCCCGGCTCGCTGTGATCCTTCATCTGGACGGTGTGGCGCAGGCCCGAGTCGGTGACGAGGAAGACCGGGCCCAGGTGTGGGCCGGTGCCCGTGAACTGGCGGATCAGCTGACCGGATCCTGGCGTCACGTAGGCGGAGGTGGTGCCGGTCGGGAGCGGACGGGGGAATTCCGTACCGGCCCAGGTGCCGAGCGTGGTGGCGCCGGTGGCTCGGTCGACGGACCGCAGGACGGTGCAGACGGTGCTGCGGGCGCGACTCGTGGGCGGGGCGGTGGAGGTGGACGGAGCGGGTTGAGTGGCGTTCGCGGGTTCCGGCTCGGGCGCGTGCTCGGGCCACAGCTCGTACGGACGCCACTGCGGCCTCGGGGCGAAGGTGGCGCTGACCGGCCGTGCGTTGCCGTGCTGGCCGAGGCGGAGCAGCTGTGAACTGTTGAGCAGCAGCCGCGCCACGAAGTGTGAGACGGGTGCCACGCCGTCCGGCAGGACCACGTAGTACGAGGTCCTGCCCGGCCTCGACGACACGAGGACGCTCCCCACCCGGCTGTCCGCGGCCGGGAGATCACGGACGGGGATGCGCTCGCCGAGGTTCCCCGGCACCCGGGGGAAGGCGATCGGATCCCCCTTGTGGAGCGTGGCGAGCCATGCCCCCGACACGCGTTGCGGCACCTGGCCCGGGCCGACCAGCTGGTGGAGGAGAGCGGGATCCCCCGGGCGGACGGGGTAGGCAGTCCCCGTCGCGTCCACCACGGACCGGGCGTGCCCCTTGTCGGCGCTCTCCACGTACAGGAGTTGGCCGCCCTTCAGCAGGCTCCGCCCCTCGATGCCCGCCCGGTCCCGCCCGGCGAGGACGAACGCAGCCGTCTGGACGGATCTGCCGCCCTGCTCCGCCCGTTCGCAGGCCGCCCACAACCTGGGCTCCGCGGCCTCGTCCGGGTCGGGCAGCCGGTCCGGTGCGTACGGAATGCCGACGGTGGCGCCGCGCGGGAGGGTGCTGCGGTCGAGGACCTCGTCGTCGACCTTGACGATCTTCTTCTGCCCGTCCTCGACGAGGAGTCGGGCGGAGGTCATGTTGAGGACGGGGTGGAGCTTGGGCGTGCCGTCGGTCGTCAGGACGACGTAGCGGCTGGTGGAACTGCTCGCGACGATGATGTGCGCGTAGGGCGCCGCCCACTCGCGCGGGGCCACCGGCTTGAACAGCCCCCACGCCCCGAAGGCCGCCAGGCCGACCGCGCCGACGAGCACACCCGGCAGGACCGCGCGCAGTGGGCGTGGGGCGTGCTCCTCGGAGCCGGTCGGGGTGGGTCTCAGGAACTGTGCGACCAGCCTCCGTTTCGCGTAGTCGTATGCGTTGAGTTCGTCTCGTCGTGAGGTCATCGGGCCGCCGCCACACTCCCCTGTCGTAGCTGTCGGACCCCGTTCCGTCCGTGGATCTCGTCACTCACAGCTCGGATAGGGTGAACGCTCCGTCAACTCCCTTGCGGAAGTGGGAGTTACGGCCGCGGCAGGCGACGGGAGGCGGGACGGCGATGGGGACGAGGGTGCACGGAACCAACAGGCCTTTTGGCGTACGGGAGTTGGTGCTCTGTGAGTTGTCGCTCGCGGTGGCGGTGGCCGGGGTGGCGGGCGGTTCCCCGTGGTCGGCGCCGGCGGCCGTGCTCGCTTCTGCGGGGCTGGCGTTGGGCTTGCTGCGGCGGCGTGGGCGGGGGGCCTGTGAGTGGCTCGCGGCGGCTGCCTCGTTCCGGGCGCGGGTCCGGCGGCAGGATTCCGGTGACGACGTCTTCGGGGTGCGCGGGCTGCGTTCGTACGCCTACGAGGACCGGGGGCGGCGGGTCGTCGGCATGGTGGGCGACGGGACGTTTCTGACGGCGGTCGTACGGGTCGAGGCGGAGGGCACGGGGCTGCGGCCGGCCGGTGGCGTGCGGGAGTTGCCGCTGTCGCTGCTGGCGGACGCGCTGGAGGTGGACGGGGTCGTGCTGGCTTCGGCACAGGTGGTGCAGCAGGTGCGGGGCGCACGGAGGCAGGGGGCGGCGCCTCCCGGCGGGGCGGCGCCCCACGGAGCACCTCCCGGCGGGGCGGCGCCCGCGGTGCGGCTGACCTGGGTGGCGTTGCGGCTGGATCCTGAGCGGTGCGCGGAGGCCGTGGCGGCGCGTGGTGGCGGGCTGGGTGGGGCGCAGCGGTGCCTGGTGCGGGCCGCGGACCAGGTGGCGAGCCGGATCGCGGGGGCGGGGCTGCGGGCGGAGGTGCTGGATCGGGAGGGGCTCGACTCGGCCGTGGTCGCTGCGCTCGGTTCGGCGGCTTCGGTCTCTTCGGATTCCGCCGGGGCTTGTGGACCTGCCGCGCGGTCCGGTGCCGAGTCGTCCCGGGTGTGGCGCTGCGGCGGTCTGCTGCACACCGCCTATGCGCTCGCAGGGGCGGCAACAGGCCGTGGCGGCGCGCCGGAAGGTGCCGTCCGGCTGCTCTCGGCGCCGGCCGGTCGTACGGCCACCTTCGGGATGACCGTGCGGCGGGGTGCGTCGCGCCGGGCGGTGGAGGTGACCGGGCACGTCCGGGTGAGCTGCCGGGACGAGGGTGAACTCGTGGCGGTGCGGCGCGAGTGGGAGCTGGCCGCCCGGGAGGCGCGGGTGGGGCTCGTACGAATGGACCGGGAGCAGTTGCCGGGTGTCCTCGCGACGCTGCCGCTGGGAGGTGCGCGGTGAGGAGCTTGTTCGGGGCTGGGCGTACGGGAGCGGTGGAGGAGCGCGGCACCCCGTCGGCCCTTCCCGTCGGGGACGACGGAGTGCTCGTCGGGGACGACGCGGAGGGGCGGGCCTTGCTGCTCGGGGTGCACCGGGCGGCGCCGTACGACGTACTGCTGATCGGCGGGTTGTGGACTGCTCAGGTGCTGGCGCTCCGGGCGTCGGCGGCCGGGGTCCGGGTGGCCGTCGAGACGGCGCGGGCGCAGGCGTGGGAGGAGGCCGTTGCGGTGGGCGGGGCGGCGGGGGCCGAGCTCTTCGATGTGGGGCGGGTGCCGGTGCTGGGGGCGGCGGAGGGGCGGCCCGTCCTGGTCGTACGGGACTGTGGGATGCGACCGCCGCGCGGGCGGGTGGTGCGCGCGGCGTGGCAGTCGGTGCTGACGCTGCTGCCGTATCTGAGTCCGGTGGCGCCCCGGTTGATCCAGGACTCGGGGCTCGTCGGCGTACAGCGGGTGTCGCCCGAGGAGGCGCAGCGGATCGGCGGGCTGTTGGGGCTGCCCCCTGAGGAGGCCGACGCACTGCCCGGCCTCGGGGACGGGGTCACCCTGTGGTGTGCGGGCCGGGAACGGCACTGGGTCACGACCACGGCGACCGACGACGAGGACGCACTGCTCGGGCCTGCGCGCAGGATGGACTGAGGTACGGAGGTACGGAGGTACGGAGGTACGGAGGGAGCCGAGGGCCGGGAGGGCGGCGGGAGGCCGGGAGCGCGGAGGGCGGCGGGAGCACGGAGGGGTCCGGAGGGGCGGGGCCGAGGTGCTGACCCCGCCCC
>NZ_JBSGZD010000355.1:0-7657 GCF_053610825.1 Streptomyces sp. NPDC054863
GCCACCATCCGGTGGCCGCCCCTCACCTGTACCCACGCCCTCACGCGTACCTGCGTCACTCCCGCACGCGCCCCCGCGTCACCCCCGCTGACGGGCCGCCCGCCGCACCGCCGCCGACCACCCGTCCAGCCGCGGCCGTCGCGCCGACCACCGGCCGGTGAGTGCCGACCAGCGCGCGGACAGCGCCCACGCCACCCGCACGGCCGAGCGCGGCAGCAACAGTGCCCGCAGCCGCGTCCGTCGGCCCACGGCGTCCCGCAGCCCGGCCCGTACCCGGTGCACGTCGTCCACCAGACCGCCGCTCGTCTGCGGCACCGGGGCGTAGAGCACCTGCTCCACCGCACCGGCCGCCCTGTGCACCGCCTCCGCCGGCGGACCCGCCAGCGAACCCAGCCGGACGATGCGCGCCGCCGTCCTGCGCGGTGTCTGCGAATCGTCGGGCGTGATGCCCAGGTCCCACGCCGAGTCGGTGATCTCCCGCCAGGCCGCCAGGGTCCGCGCCGCCGCGTCCGACGGCGTGCGGCCGTCCGAACCCAGCCGCCGGGCCCGTACCCGGGTCCGCCACAGCAGCGGAAGCGACGGCAGGAGTACGAGCGCCAGTACGCCCAGCGTGATTCCCACCACGGTGCCGGTCGGCGTACCCGTGTCGGTCGGGCCTGCCGGGCCCGCCTGCTCGTTCCGACCGCAGTTGCCCTCCCGCCGGTCGGCGGCCGGGCAGCTGTCCGACGGCTTCGGTGCCGCCGTCGGCGCGGTCGTCGCGCCGGAGGTCGGCTGCGCCGGGTCGCTCGGGCCGCCCGTCGGGGCCTCCTGCCGGGTGTACGCGGGCGCACTGCCCCGCGTCGGGGTCGGCTCGAACCGGGTCCAGCCGAGCCCCTCGAAGTACAGCTCGGGCCAGGCGTGGGCGTCCCGCAGTCCGACCGACATCGTGTTGTCCGACTTCGACGTGCCCGGCGTGAAGCCCACCGCGACCCGCGCCGGGATGCCCAGCGTCCGCGCCATCGCCGCCATCGAGAAGGAGAAGTGGACGCAGAAGCCCTCCTTGTCCTTCAGGAAGCGGGCGATGGCCTTCGAACCGGTGCCCGACTGGACCTGGGTGTCGTAGGTGAAGCCGCCCTCGGAGGCGAACCAGTCCTGGAGCAGGACCGCCCGCTCGTAGTCGTTGCCCGCGCCCTTCGTCACCTGGAGCGCCGTCTGCTTCACCACCGGCGGCAGGTCCCCCGGCACCTTGGTGTACTCCTTGCGCAGCCCGGGCGGGGCGGGCGGGGCCGCCGCCAGGTCGTCCTTCGTCGGCTGCACGGCCAGGCTGCGGACGCTGTACCTGACGCCGCTGGTGGTCTGGCCCCCGTCGCCGATCAGGGTGCGGCCCTCGGGCTCGTACCGCCAGCGCCCCCCGATGTCGACCTGCGACGCGGGGAAGGGCATCGGCAGCCAGATCTGGGAGTACGACCCGGCGGCCGAGATGTTGGTGGTGATCTCGGTGGTGGGGACGTCGGGGCCCAGGCCCGCGGGACGGGGCAGCGGGCTGGTCACCTCCTTGAGCTTGCGCTCGGAGGACTTCCACGCGGTGCCGTCGAACTCGTCCAGGGCGAGGAGGCGCAGATACATGTCCTGCGTCTGCTGCGCCGTCGTCCTGTAGCGCAGCACCTCGCGGTCGACCGGCTGGTTGAGGCTCTCCTGGAGGGAGACCACGGGGTTCACGGCCGAGATCGTGCCGCCGCCCCCGCTGCCGCCGCGACCCGCTCCCGTCCCACCGAGCAGGCCGCCGTTCAGGGCGGGCAGCAGGGCGGGGACCAGCACGGCGACGCCCAGGGTGAGCACGCCGATGCGCCGTCCGGTGCGGATCGGGGCGAGCGGCGCACCGCTGCCGTGGTCGAGACCCGCGGAGCTCTGCCGCGGGGCGCCCTGGGCGCCCCCGCCGAACACCCGGCCCCACTGGGCCAGCCGGTCCCGGCCCTCGGCCAGGAGCAGCAGCAGGAAGCCGGACGAGGCCAGCAGGAAGTACATCCAGCTCGCGCCGCCGCCCGAGAGGCCCGCGGCCACCGAGTACAGGGCGAGCAGCGGCAGTCCGGCGGGCGCCGCACTGCGGAACGTCACGGCAAGGGTGTCCACCGCGAGGCCGATCAGCAGCACCCCGCCGATCAGCATCAGCCGGATGCCCTCGGAGGCCGGGGCCGGAATGGCGTACCGGTTGATGTCGGCGGCCCCCGTGTTCAGCAGCCGCCCGAACTCCTCGACCGCGTCCGGGCCGGGCAGCACCCCGAGCACCGCCTTCGTCCCCGCGAACAGCAGGGTCACCAGCAGCATCGTGACGACCAGCTGGACCGTCACCGTCAGCGCCCTGGCCAGCGGCACCCGCCGCGCCAGCGCCCCGACGCCCGCCTGCACGGCGAGCAGGACCGCCGCCGTGACGAACCAGCCCGCGTCCGTGACCAGCGGGATCAGCGCCGCGGAAGCCATCAGGGTGGCGGCCAGCGCACAGAGCGTCATCCGCCCGCGCCCGCTCACGACCCGCCCCCGCCCACCACGGCCCCGCCCATGAGCCGGGTCCCGTTCATGACCAGCCCCCCGAGATCCCCGACATCCCCGATGTTCCCGTCTTGTCCGTGCTCGATGTGTCGGCGCCGACCGTGCGCTGCGCCTCGGCCTGCCGCCACAGGTCGGGCAGTGGTGTCCCCGGCGGTACGGAGACCGCCGTCCAGCCCGCGTCGCGCAGCAGCCGCAGCCGCTCCTCGGCCCGCTCCCGCAGTGCTCCCGCCGGGTCCGCCCCGTCGGCCCACAGCGTGCTGTCCGTGACGAACGCGACCGCCCCGCCGCTGCGCTGCCGCATCTGCGCCGCCACCGCCGCCTGCTCGTCGTCGAGGTCGCCGAAGAAGGCGATCAGCAGCCCCTCGTTGCCGCCCCTCAGGACGTCGTACGAGGGGGACAGGCCGCCGCCCTCCGAGTGCCCGACGACCGCGAGGGTGTCCAGCATCAGCCCTGCCGAGTCCGCGGATTCCTGTGTGGAACCGGCGAATCCGCCCGCGCCGTCACCCGGCACCGAGGTCCCGGTGTCCGTCAACAGCCGTACCGAAAAGCCCCGTTCGAGCATGTGCACCAGGGCGGACGCGGTCCCCGACACCGCCCACTCGAAGGCCGATCCGGGACCCGCCCCCAGGTAGGCGGCCCGCCGGGTGTCGAGCAGCACCGTGCAGCGGGCCCGCTGCGGCTGCTCCTCGCGGCGCACCATCAGCTCGCCGTAGCGCGCGGTGGAGCGCCAGTGCACCCGGCGCAGGTCGTCGCCGTGCCGGTAGCCGCGCGGAATGATGTCGTCCTCGCCGGCCAGCGCGAGCGACCGCAGCCGCCCGTCGCCGTACCCGTTGGCCTCGCCCGTGAGCCGTACCGGAGGCAGCGCTTCCACGCGCGGGATCACCGTCAGCGTGTCGAAGGCGCTGAACGAACGGCTCAGCTCGCACATGCCGAACGGGTCCGTCAGCCGCAGCTGGAGAGGCCCCAGCGGATACCGCCCGCGCAGGTCGGAGCGCACCCGGTAGGACACCTCGCGCCGCCCGCCCGCCTCCACCTTGTCCAGTACGAAGCGGGGGCGCGGCCCCAGCACGTACGGCACCCGGTCCTGGAGCATCAGGAGCCCGGTGGGCAGCCGCGAGACGTTCTCCATCCGCAGGTGCACCCGGGCCTCGGAACCGGCGGGCACCCGCGCGGGGGCCAGCCGACGGCTGCCCGCGACCCGGTAGCGGGTGCGGTACAGCACGATCACGCACATCAGCGGCAGCACCGCGAGCAGCATCCCCACCCGCAGCAGGTCGCCCTGCCCCAGGACGTACGCGCAGCCCGCGGCGGCGAGACCGGCGGCCAGGAAGGACCGGCCGCGCGTGGTCAGCCCGGACAGCGCCGCCCGGAAGCCGTTCTTCTCCACGGCGCCCTTCTCCCCGGGCCCGGCCCCGGGGGCCGCCCCCGGCATCACAGCGGCCGGACGCCGGGCGTGCCGTACGGCGGCGCGGGTGCGGCGCCACTGGTGGGCACAGGGGTGCGCTGGAGGATGTCCAGCACGACCTGCTCGGAGGTGCGCCGGTTCAGCTGCGCCTGCGCCGTCGGCAGCAGCCGGTGCGCGAGGACCGCCACCGCCAGCGCCTGTACGTCGTCAGGCAGCGCGTACTCCCGGCCGCTGAGCGCGGCGGAGGCCTTCGCGGCCCGCAGCAGGTGCAGGGTGGCCCGCGGTGAGGCGCCCAGGCGCAGGTCGGGGTGGACGCGGGTGGCGCCGACCAGCTCGACCGCGTAGCGCCGTACCGCGTCCGCGACGTGCACCGTGCGGACGGCGTCGATCAGCTTCACGATGTCGTGCGCGTGCGCCACCGGCTGGAGGTCGTCCAGCGGGGAGGCCCCGCCGTGCACGTCCAGCATCTGCAGCTCCGCCTCGGGGGAGGGGTAGCCGATGGAGACGCGGGCCATGAAGCGGTCGCGCTGGGCCTCGGGGAGGGGGTAGGTGCCCTCCATCTCGACCGGGTTCTGGGTGGCCACCACCATGAACGGGTTGGGCAGTTCGTAGGTCTGGCCGTCGATGGTGACCTGCCGCTCCTCCATGGACTCCAGGAGCGCGGACTGGGTCTTGGGCGACGCGCGGTTGATCTCGTCGCCGATCACGATCTGCGCGAAGATCGCGCCCGGTTTGAACTCGAAGTCGCGCCGCTGCTGGTCGAAGATCGACACACCGGTGATGTCGGACGGCAGCAGGTCGGGCGTGAACTGGATCCGGCGCACCGAACAGTCGATGGTTCTCGCCAGGGCCTTCGCCAGCATCGTCTTGCCCACGCCCGGCACGTCCTCGATGAGGAGGTGCCCCTCGGCGAGCAGCACGGTCAGCGAAAGCCGTACGACCTCAGGCTTGCCCTCGATCACAGCTTCCACCGACCCGCGGATCCGCTCCGCTGTGGTGGTCAGATCTGTGAGGCTCGCTCGATCGTCATAGGTCGTCACCCGGCCCTCCTCGGCCCTTTCGGGCCGGCGTCACGACGACGCGAGCGGCCCACCCCGAAAATCGGACGGCGCGGCCGGAGGGTTCCCGGCCGGACGTCCTCCCCGCATTCTTGTTGGCGTTACCGCTTCGTGTCACTCGCCTGTGGACAAGTGAATGCGAAATGCCGGAGTTGGGGCTTTTTTGTGCACAGTGGGACCGGATCCCCGGCCGGATCCCCGTCGTGGACTCAGACCGGGTCGATCTCCCGCAGCAGCCCCTGGGTGACGTCGAAGACGAACCCGCGCACGTCGTCGGTGTGCAGCAGGAACGGGGACGTCCGTACCCGCTGCATCGACTGCCGTACGTCCTGGTCCACGTCCCGGAAGGCCTCGACGGCCCAGGACGGACGCTGGCCCACCTCGTCCTCCAGCTCGTGCCGGAAGTCCTCGGTGAGGCTCTCCAGACCGCAGTTGGTGTGGTGGATGAGTATGACGCTGCGGGTGCCGAGCGCCCGCTGGCTGATCGTGAGCGAGCGGATCACGTCGTCGGTGACCACGCCGCCCGCGTTGCGGATGGTGTGGCAGTCACCGAGCTCCAGACCGAGGGCGTCGTGCAGGTCGAGCCGGGCGTCCATGCAGGCGACCACGGCGACGTGCAGCACGGGGCGCGCGTCCATCCCCGGGTCCTCGAAGCCGGCGGCGTACCGCTGATTGGCCGCGACGAGACGGTCGGTGACCGTCGGATCGTCGGAGCCGTCGGAGAAGGATGCGGAAGTCGACATGACTATGACGGTAATGGTCACAGGAGTGCCGGGCCTGCCGGGGGCGGGGCAAATGAACGTCAATCCGTCCCGTTGTGAGCTAACCCACAAGGCCTTCTCAAGGGGTGGATTCCTTCCCTCGTACGAGTGAAAGACCGGCCTGAGGGTCTGTCGCGGGCACGGCGCGCGGTGCGCCGCCCGTTGATTGACCGCGAGGACCGGTGGACTAAAGTGACGCGTTGTACGAAATCCAGCAGTTCCCCGCGCGCGCGGCAGTGCAGCTCTTCTCCAACTGCGTACGGCCCGGCCTCCGCCCGCTCGTCGGTCGGCCCCTGCGGCCGGCTCCCCTTCCCGAGCGGGTGGGGACCAGGCCGTACGTCAGCGCAACACTTCAGCCGCGCGCCCCTGTCTGAGAGGGCGCATGAGCCAGTCCCGACACGTCCCGGTGATGCTCCAGCGGTGCCTGGACATGTTGGCCCCGGCCATTTCCGAGCCAGGAGCGGTCGTCGTCGACTGCACCCTCGGACTCGGCGGCCACAGCGAAGCCCTCCTCACCCAGTTCCCCTCGGTCCGCCTGATCGGGCTCGACCGGGACAAGGAGGCGCTGCGGCTCTCCGGCGAGCGCCTCGCCCCCTTCGGCGACCGCGCCACCCTCGTGCACGCGGTGTACGACGAGCTGCCCGAGGTCCTGGCGAAGCTGGGCACCCCGCGCGTCCAGGGCGTCCTGTTCGACCTGGGTGTCTCCTCGATGCAGCTCGACGAGGCCGACCGCGGCTTCGCGTACGCGCAGGACGCCCCGCTGGACATGCGCATGGACCAGTCGTCGGGCGTCAGCGCCGCCGAGGTCCTCAACACGTACGCGCCCGGCGAACTGGTCCGCATCCTGCGCCAGTACGGCGAGGAGAAGCAGGCCAAGCGGATCGTCTCCGCCGTCGTGCGCGAGCGCGACAAGGAGCCCTTCAGCAACAGCGCCCGGCTCGTCGAGCTGATCCGCGACGCACTGCCGCAGGCCGCCAAGCGCACCGGCGGCAACCCCGCCAAGCGCACCTTCCAGGCGCTGCGCATCGAGGTCAACGGCGAACTGGACAGCGTGCAGGCCGCCATTCCGGCCGCCGTGAAGGCGATCCCGGTCGGCGGCCGGGTCGTCGTCATGTCGTACCAGTCGCTGGAGGACCGCCTCGTGAAGCAGGTCTTCGCGGCGGGCGCGGCCAACACCGCGCCGGCCGGGCTGCCGGTCGTACCCGAGCGCTACCAGCCGCGCCTCAAGCTCCTCACCCGCGGCGCCGAACTGCCCACCGAGGAAGAGGTCGCCGAGAACCGCAGGGCGGCCCCCGCCCGGCTGCGCGGCGCCCAGCGCATCCGGGAGGAAGAAGCCGAGTGAGCAAACCGGCCAAGCGGTTGAGGGCCAAGCAGTTGAGGGGGAGGGCGGCAAGGCTCTCCGAACTGTTGCCCGCGGGTCCCCACCAGGCGGCCCGCACCCCCTTCGTACTGCTGGTCGTGGTGCTGCTCGGCGGCGGGCTGATCTGCCTGCTGATGCTGAACTCGGCGCTCAACGAGGGCTCGTTCAGGCTGAACGACCTCAAGAAGCAGACCACCGAGCTCACCGACGAGGAGCAGGCCCTCCAGCACGACGTCGACGACCGCTCGGCCCCCGGCGCCCTGGAGCGCCGGGCCCGGGAGCTCGGCATGGTGCCCGGTGGCTCGCCCGCCTTCCTCGACCCCGACGGCAGGGTCCGCGGCACCCCCAGCGAGGCCCCGCCGCCGGAGCCCGCCCCCGAGCCCGTACGACAGCAGCGGGCACCCGCAGCGCCGCCGCCCGCCGCGCCGCCACCGGCAGCCTCGACCGCACCGGTGGCCCCGCCGGTGCGCCAGGCCCCGCCCGCGACCCGGTCCACACCGGCCCCACCGGCCTCCACCACCCCGCCGCCCGCGCAGCAGCCCCCGAC
>NZ_JBSGZD010000356.1:0-7604 GCF_053610825.1 Streptomyces sp. NPDC054863
CTACAGAGGCGCGCACGGCGCCGGTCTCCTCACGGTCGGGCACGACCGGGTGCTGCTGGAGCGCTGGTGCGACCGCACGGTGCGCTGGGAGGACGTGGCGGCGGCGCCCACGGCTTGAGCGGGTGCCCGGCACACCGTGCGGGAGTGCTCAGCGAAGCTCGGGCGGGTGTTCAGCGCACCGTGCACGAGTGCTCGGCGAACCTCGCGGGAGTGTTCAACGAACCTCGGACGAGTGCTCAGTGAACCTCGGGCGCTCGCTCAGGCCTCGTTGGGGTTGCTCGGCTTGCCCTTGACGGCGTCCAGGCAGCCCCGTACCCACGCCTCGGGGGAGTCGTCCGCCTTCTTTCCCGCGGTGCGCGCCAGGCGCTCGCACCCCCCGGCGATGGCGTCGGCCACCACGCTGCCGTCCCGGTCCGTCTTGCGGAGCTGAATTCCGTCGTGGTAACCGGCTCCGTAGGCGACGTGCATCGGCCATACGGGAACGTTGTTGAACTTCGAGACCAACACCCAGGCAGCGGTGCCGAGCAGCGCTGCCGCGACCACTGCTGCGATCACCAGGTTCTTGCGGCGCGGGCCGCGGACATGGGTGGACATATCGCCTGTGAGGACCATGGGAACAGGGTGCCAGACGTCTCGCACGCGTGATCCACCGGGTCCTTCCGGTGGCTTCCGGCCGAACATGGCGCGAACTCGCGTGCACACCCTGCCGGTTGGCCCCTCCGTGACGGATACTCGCCGAGTCCCCGCGCCGCCCGTCGAACCCGGAGCCTCCGCATGTCCCTCACCACGCGACGTACCGCCGCAGCCACCCTCGCAGGAGCGCTGGTCGGCGCCGCGGGATGGGCGAGCACCCTGCCCGCATCCGCGCACCTCCCGGCCGCGGCCCCGGAGGCGAAGCGCCCGCCCCGGACCAGGCCCCTGCGCCGCGCCCACGCCCACAACGACTACGAGCACCCGCGGCCCCTCCACGACGCGCTGGCGCACGGCTTCACCAGCGTCGAGGCCGACATCCACCTGGTCGAAGGCCGACTCCTCGTCGCCCACGACCCGGAGGACCTCGACCCGGCGCGCACCCTCGAAGCGCTCTACCTCGACCCCCTGGCCGCCCTGGTGAAGGCGCACCACGGGAGCGTCCACCCCGGCCACCACCGGCCCTTCCAGCTGCTCGTGGACATCAAGACGCAGGGCGCCGCCACCTACCTGGCCCTGCACCGCGCGCTCCACCCCCACCGAGGGATGCTCAGTACGTACCGCGACGGCAGGGTCCGTCCGGGCGCGGTCGTCCCGGTGGTCTCCGGCGACCGCGCGGCACGCGTTCCGATGGAGGCGCAGCGCACCAGGTACGCCTTCTACGACGGCCGCCTGGACGATCTCGGCACGGCGGCGCCCGCCTCGTTCATCCCGCTGATCAGCAGCAACTGGACGGAGAGCTTCAGCTGGCTGGGCACAGGGCCCTTCCCGCGCGCGCAGCGCGACAAGCTGCACGCCCTCGTCCGCACCGCCCACCGCAGGGGGCAGCGGGTGCGCTTCTGGGGCACGCCCGACGTGCCGGGACCGGCCAGGGACGCCCTCTGGCGCGAACTCCTGGCGGCCGGCGTCGACCACCTGAACACGGACGACCTGGCGGCGCTGGAGAAGTTCCTCAGGAGGCACGACCGGTAGGGCCGTGCCCACCCCGCGAACCCGCCCTGCCCGCGGCCGGGTTCAGAGCACCCGCGACCTGATCAGGAAGCGCACCCCCTCCGGAGCCTCCAGGGAGAATCCGGAGCCGCGCCCCTCGACCACGTCCACGATCAGCCGGGTGTGCCGCCACACCTCGTACTGACTCGTCGACATCCAGAACGGCACGGACTCCTCGACGCCCTCCACGGCGAGGGACGCGAGGAGCACGTCGGAACCACCGGTACGGAACTCGCCGTCCAGGTAGCACATGGGCGCACTGCCGTCGCAGCAGCCGCCCGACTGGTGGAACATCAGCGGGCCGTGGGCGTCCCGCAACCGCCGCAGCAGACCGGCGGCTGCGGGTGTCAGTTCCACGGGCGCAGCTCCCGCGGGGGAAGTACCGGGGACGGAGCTCATGAGGTGCGGCCCCTCTCACATGCGGTGGGTGGTGCGGCTGTCCCGTTCAGCTTCGCTGCTGAACGGGCCGGCCGACACCCCGCGTCCCGCCTTGGTTCAGGGCCGGTATTCAGCCTGCGTCGGCCGCCAGGGCCGCCGAGACGACCGCCTTCGCCTCCTCCTGGACCCGGCCCAGGTGCTCGGCGCCGTGGAAGGACTCGGCGTAGATCTTGTACACGTCCTCGGTGCCGGAGGGGCGGGCCGCGAACCAGGCGTTCTCGGTGGTCACCTTGATGCCGCCGAGCGACGCGCCGTTGCCGGGGGCCGAGGTGAGGACCGCGGTGACCGGCTCGCCCGCGAGGGTGTCGGCGCCGACCTGCTGCGGCGAGAGCCTGCCGAGGACCGCCTTCTCCCCGGGGGTGGCCGCCGCGTCGATCCGCGCGTACGCGGGCTCGCCGAACCTGGCCGTCAGATCCGCGTAACTCTGCGACGGCGTACGCCCGGTGACCGCCAGCATCTCCGAGGCGAGCAGCGCCAGGATGATGCCGTCCTTGTCGGTCGTCCACACGGAGCCGTCGCGGCGCAGGAAGGACGCCCCCGCCGACTCCTCGCCGCCGAACCCGAGCGAACCGTCCGCGAGGCCGTCCACGAACCACTTGAACCCCACCGGCACCTCCACCAGCGTGCGGCCCAGGTCACCGGCCACCCGGTCGATCATCGACGACGACACGAGCGTCTTGCCGATCCCGGCGGACGCTGCCCACTGCTCGCGGTGCGCGAACAGGTAGGAGATCGCCGCGGCCAGGTAGTGGTTGGGGTTCATCAGCCCGCCGTCGGGGGTGACGATGCCGTGCCGGTCGGCGTCCGCGTCGTTGCCGGTGGCGATCTGGAAGCGGTCCCGCTGCTCGATGAGCGAGGCCATCGCGTACGGCGACGAGCAGTCCATCCGGATCTTCGCGTCCCAGTCCAGCGTCATGAACCGCCAGGTCGGGTCGGTCAGCGGATTGACCACCGTCAGGTCGATCCGGTGCTGCTCGGCGATCCGTCCCCAGTACGCGACGGACGCCCCGCCCAGCGGGTCGGCGCCGATGCGCACCCCGGCGGCCCGCACGGCGTCCAGGTCGAGGACGGCGGGCAGGTCGGCGACGTACGTCCCCAGGAAGTCGTGGCGGCCCGTCGTGGCGGCGGTCAGGGCGCGCGCGTACGGGATGCGCCGGACGCCCTTGAGGCCGTCGGCGATCAGCTCGTTCGCCCGGTCCTGGATCCAGCCCGTGGCGTCGGAGGCGGCCGGGCCGCCGTTCGGCGGGTTGTACTTGAAGCCGCCGTCGGCGGGCGGATTGTGCGACGGGGTGACGACGACACCGTCCGCGAGGCCGTTCGTACGGCCCTTGTTGTACGTGAGGATCGCGTGCGACACCGCGGGGGTGGGCGTGTAGCCGTCCGCCGAATCGATCAGCACCCGCACGTCGTTGGCGGCGAACACCTCGACCGCGGTGACCTTCGCCGGCTCGGAGAGGGCGTGCGTGTCCGCGCCGATGAACAGCGGCCCGTCGATGCCCTGGAGGGCGCGGTACTCGCAGATCGCCTGGCTCGTGGCGGCGATGTGGTCCTCGTTGAACGCCGTGTTGAGCGAGGAGCCCCGGTGGCCCGAGGTGCCGAAGGCCACCCGCTGGCGGGGCTCCGCCGGATCGGGGTGGAGCGCGTAGTACGCCGTCACCAGCCGGGCCACGTCGACGAGATCGTCCGGCCGGGTCTGCTGTCCCGCTCGTTGGTGCGGCATCCGCCCGTTACCTCCATGGTGTGTCGCAATGCGGTCGGCCCATTCTCCCGGACCGGCGGGGCTGATCGCACGCACGCATGTTCCCTCTGTTGTGGGAGGTGTGAGTGGTGATGCGGTGGGGTAGCAGGGTCGATGTCGACGAGTGGAATACCGCAGCAAATGGGTGGAAACTCGTCAAGGAGTCACATAAGTAAGAGTCACCGCACAGTCGAACGTGAGGAGAAGCGCCATGTCGTCCAAGCGCCGCCGCAAGAAGAGGGCACGTCGCAAGAACGGTGCCAACCACGGCAGCCGCCCCCAGAGCTGAAGCACAGCTGACGTGGTGCCGAAGTGGCGTCCGACCCGGCAGGACCGGGACGGGCGCCACTTCGCCGTGTACGGACTGTTGGTGCGTGGTGCGTGGTGCGTGGTGCCGTGCTGGCGGGGCCGCCCACCTGGTCGGAGCCCCGTCGTGACCGGACAGTAGAGTTTCGGCTGCGTCGTCCCCCGAACCGATCGCGCCGTCCCCCGAGCACAGAGGTACCGTCCGTGACCCCCGCAGCATCCGCACCACCCGCCCCGCCTGCGGTGACCGTCATAGGCATCGGCGCCGATGGATGGCCGGGACTGCCCGACGCGGCACGCTCCGCACTTCTCGGCGCCCAGGTCGTGATCGGCGGCGGACGACAGCTGGAGCTGCTGCCGCCGTCCTGCACGGGCGAGCGCGTCCCCTGGCCCTCGCCGCTGCGGCCCGCCGTGCCGGGACTGCTCGCCGCCCACCGGGGGAGCAGGATCGCCGTACTCGCCAGCGGCGACCCGATGTTCTACGGCATCGGCCGCGCCCTCGCGGAGACCCTCGGCCCCGACGCCCTGCACGTCCTGCCGCACCCGTCCTCCGTGTCGTACGCCTGCGCCCGCGTCGGGTGGCCGCTGGAGGACACCGAGGTCGTCACCCTGGTCGGCCGCCCCACGGCCCGCCTCGCCGCAGCCCTGCACGACGGACGCCGGGTGCTGGTCCTGAGCGCGGGCGCGGAAACGCCCGCCGAGGTGGCGGCCCTGCTGCGGGACCGCGGCTTCGGCCCGAGCCGCCTGCGGGTGCTCGAACAGCTCGGCAGCGAGGAAGAGGCCTGCACCGAAGGCACCGCCGACACCTGGGAGCACCCGCCGGGCGACGCACTCAACGTCGTCGCCGTCGACTGCGCCCGCGCACCCGGAGCGCTCCGGCTGGGAGCGGCTCCCGGACTGCCCGACGAGGCGTACGAGAACGACGGCCAGCTCACCAAGCGCCACATCCGCGCCGCCACCCTCGCCACCCTCGCCCCCGCCCCCGGCGAACTCCTCTGGGACATCGGCGGCGGCTCGGGCTCCATCGCGATCGAATGGCTGCGCACCCACCCCTCCTGCCGGGCGGTCACCGTCGAACGCGACCCGGTACGGGCACAGCGCATCGCCCGCAACGCCGACCGGCTCGGAGTGCCCGCCCTGCGCGTGGTCACCGGCCGCGCCCCCGCATCCCTGGCCGGACTGCCCGTACCGGACGCCGTGTTCATCGGCGGCGGGCTCACCGCCCCCGGCCTCCTCGACGCCTGCTGGGAGGCGCTGCCCGACGGCGGCCGGCTCGTCGCCAACACGGTCACGCTGGAGTCCGAGGCACTCCTCGCCGCCTGGCACCGCCGCCACGGCGGCGGCCTCGCACGGCTCGCGGTCGCCCACGCCGTCCCCGTCGGCGGCTTCACGGGGTGGCGGCAGGGCATGCCGGTCACCCAGTGGTCCGTCACCAAGAACCCCACGTCCCCCGCAGCAGCTCCAGGAGACAACGCATGACCGTGTACTTCATCGGCGCAGGACCCGGCGCGGCCGACCTGATCACGGTGCGCGGCGCCCGCACCCTCGCCGCCTGCGGGGTCTGCCTGTACGCGGGCAGCCTGGTGCCCCGCGAACTGCTCGCCGAGTGCCCGCCCGACGCCCGACTGGTCGACACCGCGCAGCTCGACATCGAACAGATCACCGCAGAGCTGACCGCCGCCCACGCGGCCGGACAGGACGTGGCCCGCCTGCACTCCGGCGACCCCTCGGTCTTCAGCGCCGTCAACGAGCAGATGCGTCGGCTCGACGCGGCGGGCGTGCCGTACGAGGTGATCCCCGGAGTCCCCGCCTTCGCCGCCGCCGCAGCCGCCCTCAAGAGGGAGCTGACGGTGCCCACCGTCGGCCAGACCGTCATCCTGACCCGCATCGCCCAGCGCGCCACCGCCATGCCCGAGGGCGAGGACCTGGCGACCCTGGGCCGCAGCGGCGCCCTGATGGTGCTGCACCTGGCCGCCCAGTACGTGGACCGGGTCGTCGAGGAGCTGGTACCGCACTACGGCGCGGACTGCCCCGCGGCCGTCGTCGCCTACGCGTCCCGGCCGGACGAGATCGTGCTGCGCGGCATGCTGGACGACATCGCGGCGCAGGTGAAGGCGGCGGGAGTGCTGCGTACCGCCGTGATCATGGTCGGGCGGACGCTGGGCGCGGAGCAGTTCCACGACAGCCACCTGTACTCGCCGGCGCGGGAGCGGCACGTGTGCTGACTTCCCGCCCGGGCAGGCACCGGTCGGCCCTCTCCGGAACGCCGGCCGGTCTCGCGCTTGCCTGCGGCGCTGCCCCGGTCCCGCCCCTTCACCTAAAGCGCTTGGCCGCGCGGCTGGGTGGGTGGCTGGTCGCGCAGTTCCCCGCGCCCCTTTGGGGCGCTCCGGCCCACGATCGCTCCGGCCCGGTCGATGCAGATGACGTCGACCGCGACCGGTGCCCCGCGCAGCACCGACAGCGCCTCGTCCCGGGCCGTCACCGCCACCAGGTCCCCGAGCGGCACCCCGCGCGCCTGGCACAGCTGGAGCGCCGCGAGACCCGTGTTGGCGACCGCGATCTCCGCCGCGAGCGCCTCGTCCGCACCGCCCCGGCGGGCCAGCTCCGCCAGGAAGCCCTTGTCCACCTGGGAGCGGGCCGAGTGCAGGTCCATGTGCCCGGCGGCGAGCTTCGACAGTTTGGCGAAGCCGCCGCAGATCGTCAGGCGGTCCACCGGATGACGGCGTACGTACTTCAGGACCGCGCCCGCGAAGTCCCCCATGTCCAGCAGGGCGATCTCCGGCAGCCCGTACTCGGCGACCACCGTCTTCTCCGAGGTCGAACCCGTGCACCCCGCCACATGGGTGTGCCCGGCCGCCTTCGCCACGTCCACACCCCGGCGGATCGAGTCGATCCAGGCCGAGCAGGAGTACGGCACGACGACACCCGTGGTGCCGAGGATGGAGAGACCGCCGAGGATGCCCAGGCGGCCGTTCCAGGTGGAGCGGGCGATCTCCTCGCCGTGGTCCACGGAGACGGTCACCTCGACGTCGCCGGCGGCGCCGTGCTCGGCCGCCACCTTGGCCACGTGCTCGCGGATCAGCTTGCGGGGCACCGGGTTGATGGCCGGTTCGCCGACGTCGAGCGGCAGGCCGGGGAGGGTGACGGTGCCCACGCCCGGGCCCGCCCGGAACACCACGCCGGAGCCCGGCGGCAGCCGCCGTACCGTCGCACGCACCAGCGCACCGTGCGTCACGTCGGGGTCGTCGCCCGCGTCCTTGACCACCCCGGCCATCGCGTGGGCCGCCCCCAACTCCTCGACGGCCAGCGCGAAGGCGGGCGTCTGGCCCCGGGGCAGGGTGATCGTCACCGGATCGGGGAAGTCCCCGCTCAGCAGGGCCGTGTACGCGGCGGTGGTGGCCGCCGTGGCACAGGCGCCGGTCGTCCAGCCGGAGCGCAGACC
>NZ_JBSGZD010000357.1:0-7562 GCF_053610825.1 Streptomyces sp. NPDC054863
CTGTTCGACCTCCGGCGGTCAGGCCGCCTTGGCCTTCGTGGCGTACATGTCCACGTACTCCTGGCCGGACAGCTGCATGACCTCCGACATCACCGAGTCGGTCACCGCCCGCAGCACGTAACGGTCGCGGTCCATGCCCTCGTAGCGCGAGAACTCCATCGGCTCGCCGAACCGGACCGTCACCTTGCCGGGGCGCGGCAGGCCCGCGCCGCCCGGCTGGAGCTTGTCGGTACCGATCATCGCGAAGGGGACCACCGGCGCACCCGTCATCAGCGTGAGGCGCGCGATGCCGGTACGGCCCCGGTACAGACGGCCGTCGGGGGAGCGGGTGCCCTCGGGGTAGATGGAGAACATCTTGCCCTCCTCCAGCACCCGGCGGCCGGTCATCAGCGCCGCGACACCGCCGCGCCCGCCGTCCCGGTCGACCGGGATCATGCCGCAGCTGGTGAAGAACCAGGCCATCAGGCGGCCCTTGACGCCCTTGCCCGTGACGTACTCGTCCTTGCCGATGTAGTGGACCGGGCGGTCCAGGCAGATCGGCATGATCATCGAGTCGATGAAGGTGAGGTGGTTGCCGGCGAGAATGACCGGACCCGTCCCCGGGATGTTCTCGGCGCCCTCCACCTTGGGGCGGAACATCAGGCGCAGGATCGGTCCGAGCACTGCCTTGATGAGCGCGAGACGGGACAACGGTTCCTCCGAAGTCGTGGGGTTTCAGGCTGGAAGGTCTAGGCCGACGCGAGGACCGCGCAGGTGAGGACGATACTCGCGGGTTGCCGCTGATCGCACATCGGGTTCATCAGGTGGATACGCAGTGTTGACGTGTGTTTCCACCGCGTTCCGTCCAAGGACTCCCCCCTGTAATGCGTAGCCGCCTACCATCGGGCCCCCCCATCGAGGCAGGGGACGGCTCCGCACAGGGCAGGAGCCGGCCAGGACAACGAGGAGCTTTCATGACACAAGGTGCGGAATTCGGTCCCGGGCGGCGCGCGCTGCTGGGCGCCGCGGTGCTCGGCGCCTCGGGCGCCGCCCTCGGGCTCTCCGGCACGGCGAGTGCCGCGAGCCCCGCGAGAAGTGGCCACGGTCACGGCGGACCGGCCTACCGGCACCTTCCCGTCCCGACCGTCGTCGCCCACCGCGGCGCCAGCGGCTACCGCCCCGAGCACACCCTCGGCTCCTACCAGCTGGCCCTCGACATGGGCGCCCACGTCATCGAACAGGACCTCGTCCCGACCAGGGACGGGCACCTGGTCTGCCGCCACGAGAACGACATCACCGGCACGACCGACGTCGCCGCACACCCCGAGTTCGCCTCCCGCAAGGCGACGAAGACGGTCGACGGGGCCAAGCTCACGGGCTGGTTCACGGAGGACTTCACGCTCGCCGAACTCAAGACGCTGCGGGCGAAGGAACGTATCCCCGCCGTCCGCCAGGAGAACACCCTCTACGACGGCCGCTGGCAGATCCCCACCTTCGAGGAGGTGCTCCGCTGGGCCGAGCGGGAGGGCCGCAGGCGCGGGCGCCCGGTGTGGCTGCACGTCGAGACCAAGCACCCCAGCTACTTCCGGGGCCTGGGCCTCGGCCTGGAGGAGCCGCTCGCCCGCCTGCTGCGCAAGTACGGCCGCCACAAGAAGGACTCCACGACCTTCCTCCAGTCCTTCGAGCCGAGCAGCATGCAGCGGATGGCGAAGCTGGTGGCGGGGCCGCGCGTGGTCCTGCTCGGCGGCCTCACCGACAGGCCCTGGGACTTCGTCCAGGCCGGTGACCCCCGCACGGTCGCCGACCTGGTCACGCCCGAGGGCCTGAAGTGGATCTCCGGCTTCGCCCAGGGCCTCGGCCCGAGCCTGGACCTGGTCATTCCGCGCGACGCGGCGGGCAGGCTCGGCAAGCCGACCACGCTCGTACGGGACGCGCACGCCAAGGGCCTGGTCCTGCACCCGTACACGATGCGCAACGAGAACAGCTTCCTGCCCGCAGACTTCCGCCGCGGCACCGACCCGGCCGCCTACGGCGACGTCTTCGGCGCCCTGAAGGCGTACTTCGCGACCGGCATCGACGGCATCTTCTCGGACCAGGCGGACACGGCGCTGCTCGCCGCCGCGGACTTCCGGGCGTAACGGGCGTAATCGATCCGTTACCCGTACGGGTGAGACGGGCTCCCACCGGCAACCGGCCCCGGTGGCGGGCGCGTCCCGCCGGGCATGGATCTACTGCTGCAAGAGGTGCGGGCCCTGGCTCCGCTGCTCGCCGCCGAGGCGGCGGCGGAGGCTCCGGGCGCGGGAGTCGAGGCCGCCGATCTCGAACAGGCGGTCTGGGTAAGGCTGTTGGAGCATCCGGACGGGGTGCCCGCGGAGCCCGCCGGCTGGCTGCGGGGTGCGGTACGGGCCGAGGCGCGGCTCGCCAGGCGCCGGGCGCTCCACGAGCAGCCGTACGCCGCCGAGCCGCCGGCGGCCTACGACAGCGGCCCCGAACCCGAGGTGCTCGCCGCCGAACGGCGCCGGGCGCTGCGGGCCGCCGTCCGCCGGCTTCCGGCGCGCTGCCGTCCGCTGCTGGCTCTGTTGCTGTCCCCGGCGGACCCCACCTACCGGGAAATCGCAGGGGAGTTGGGAATGTCACAAGGGAGTTTGGGGCCCATGCGTTCCCGTTGCCTGGGATGCCTGCGCAGAATGCTCGCGGCGGAGCTGGCTGAGGTTGCGCCCCCTGTGCGCAGGGGAATGGAGCCGTAGGACCGGCCGGTGGAGCGGGCGAGCAGGAGGCAGCACATGGGCACGAGCGTGATCATCTCTGCGGTGGCGGGCGAGTCCGCGGTGGCGGGCGAGCGGGACGCCGAGCAGATCCTCAAACTCCAGTACCTCTGCTACCAGAGCGAGGCGGAGCTCTACGACGACTACACGATCGAGCCCCTCACCCAGACCCTCGCGGATCTGACGGCCGAACTCGGCCGGGGGTACGCACTGGTGGCCCGCCTCGGCGACGAAGTCGTCGGTTCCGTGCGGGCGGTGGTCGACGAGAGCGGCACGGCGCGGATCGCGAAACTGATCGTGCACCCGAGGATGCGGCGGCACGGGCTGGGCGGGCGACTCCTCGCGGCCATAGAGGGGCACCTGGCGGCGAATCTCTCCGCCAAACGCTTCCGCCTCTTCACCGGCCACCGCAGCGAGACGAACCTGCGGCTCTACCGGAGCAGGGGGTACGCGACGGTGTCGAGGGAGGCGGCGGGGCCGAGGCTGACGCTGGTCACGCTGGAGAAGGAAGCGGCGGCACCTGCGACTTTGGCCGCGAGCGCGTAGGCGGCGGCGGGGGCGTGCGGTCGCGGAGGGGTGAGCTCCGCGTGAGGGGGCGGCCCCGCTGCCCAAGGCGGCCAGGGGGCAGGCGGTCAGGGGCGCGGGGAACTGCGCGACCAGCCACGACGCACCCGCGCGACGCCCCCCCCGCACGCTCCCCGCACAGGCACCGTGCGCTACCGCCGCCCCCGCAGCCACATCAGCCCGGTGACCGGCAGAATCACGGGGATCAGCAAGTACCCCGCCCCGTACTTCGACCACACCGTCGCGTCCGGGAACGCCCCGGGGGCCACCAGCGTCCACGTCCCCACCACCAGCACCCCCAGAAGCTCCACCGCACAGCACCCCAGCGCCACCCGACGGGCCGTCTCCCCGCCCCGTACCAGCGTGTACGTGATGAACGCGTAGACCACCGCCGCCACCGCCGACAGCGTGTACGCCAGCGGCGCCCGGTCGAACTCGGTCGCGATCTGGTACGCCGAGCGCGACACCGCGCCCACCGACATCACCCCGTACAGCCACACCAGCAGCAGCCCGGGCCCCTTGACCAGGCGCTTGCGCTCGCCCGGTGCCGTCTCGGCAGTCATCAGCCGCTCCAGATGTCGTACAGACGGACTTCGAGCACGGCCAGGACGACCGCGCCCGCCGCCACCGTGATCGAGCCCCACCTGGTCCGCTCGGCGAGCGACATGAATCCGGCCGCCGGCACCGCCGCGAAGGCGCCGACCAGGTACGACACGAAGATCACGTTGCCCTCGGCCGGCTTCTCGCCACGGGCCAGCTGCACGATGCCGACCACCAGCTGGGCGAGTGCGAGGACCGTCACCACGGCCATGCCGATGAAGTGCCAGTCCTTGGTGGGCTGGTCGCGGAAGGCGGCGTAACCGCACCACGCGGCGAGGGCGAGCGCGGCCACGGAGACCGCGACCGTCAGGGCGTCAAGCATGAGAAGGAGCGTACTGGGCGCTTCCGGGCATCCGCCGAGTGCCCCCGGCTCCACCGCTCGCCGTCCGTGCGGCGTGGCGTTGGCCACAGCCGGTGCGCCGGAGGCCCCGCGAGGCAAGGCGCCGCACCGCTCCCGTGTCCACGGATGGACACTTCCTGTCCGCTATTCGGACAGCGGGGATCGCCTCGTACGCCCGTCTGGTTTACTCGTTCCCATGACCACGACGAGCAGCCGCACCCTTGCGACCGAGGCGACGATGACGCCCGGTGCTCGTTGTATGTGTCGAATGTGCGACTTCTGAGGGCCCCCGCCTGAGCCTCGCGCCCCGAAGCGAGACCTGGTCCGGCCGCGTTCGTACGTCCCTGCGCCCCCCGCATGCGTACGCGCCGCGCCGCCCGCCCCGCGCGCCCCCGGTTCCCCTTGGTTTCGCCGAGCCGAGCTGTGCCGCGCCCCCGGACACCTGCCCCGTGCACCCGGCGAAAAGTTCCGCCGCGCACTCGACGACAGTGATGGAAACCCTGTGATCACCACTACTGGCCTGACCAAGGTCTATGCCTCGCGCGGCCGTGAGGTCACCGCCCTCGACGGCGTCGACCTGCACGTCCGCGAGGGCGAGGTGTTCGGCGTGATCGGTCAGAGCGGCGCCGGCAAGTCCTCGCTCATCCGCTGCGTCAACCTGCTGGAACGCCCCACCTCCGGCACCGTGACCGTCGACGGCACGGACCTCACCGCACTCGCCGGACGCGGTCTGCGCGCAGGCAAGGAACTGCGCCGGGCCCGCTCCCGGATCGGGATGGTCTTCCAGCACTTCAACCTGCTGTCCTCGCGCACCGTGCAGGGCAACATCGAGCTGCCGCTGGAGATCCTCGGCATCTCCGGCAAGGAGCGCAGCCGCAAGGCCCTTGAACTGCTCGACCTGGTCGGCCTCGCCGACAAGGCGAAGTCGTACCCCGGTCAGCTGTCCGGCGGTCAGAAGCAGCGCGTGGGCATCGCCCGCGCCCTCGCGGGCGACCCGAAGGTGCTGCTCTCCGACGAGGCGACCAGTGCCCTCGACCCGGAGACCACCCGTTCCATCCTGCAGCTGCTGCGCGACCTCAACCAGCAGCTCGGACTGACCGTTCTGCTCATCACGCACGAGATGGACGTCGTCAAGACGGTCTGCGACTCGGCCGCCCTGATGAAGCGCGGACGCGTCGTCGAGACCGGCACGGTCGCCGGACTGCTCGCCACCCCCGGCTCCGAACTGGCCGCCGAGCTGTTCCCGGTGACCGGACACGCGACCGGCCCCGGCCGCACCGTCATCGACGTGACCTTCCACGGCGAGAGCGCCGGCCAGCCGGTCATCTCGCAGCTCTCCCGTACGTACAACATCGACATCTCGATCCTGGGCGCCGCGATGGACACCGCCGCCGGCAAGCAGATCGGCCGGATGCGCATCGAGCTCCCCGGTCAGTACGAGGAGAACGTCGTCCCGGTCGGCTTCCTGCGCGAGCAGGGCCTCCAGGTCGACGTCGTGGAGGACGAAGGCGAGCACGCCGACGTACCGGAGCAGAAATCCGCCCTGGTCGAGGACCCCCTGCCGGTCGAGGACCCCCTGCTGGTCAAGGAGAACGCGAAGTGACCTGGTCCGAGATGCAGCCCCTGCTGTCGCAGGGCGTCATCGACACGCTGTACATGGTCCTGTGGGCCACCGTCGTCTCCGTCCTCGGCGGCCTCCCGCTCGGCCTGCTCCTGGTCCTCACCGACAAGGGCGGCCTGCTCCAGAACACGGTCGTCAACAAGATCGTCGGCGTGATCGTGAACATCGGGCGGTCGCTGCCGTTCATCGTGCTGCTGATCGCACTGATCCCCTTCACCACGCTCGTGGTCGGTACGTTCATCGGCCCCAGCGCCATGGTCGTGCCGCTCGCCATCGGCGCCATCCCCTTCTTCGCCCGGCTCGTCGAGACGGCCGTGCGCGAGGTCGACCACGGGCTCGTCGAGGCCGCCCAGGCCATGGGCGGGGGAGTGCCGACCGTCGTCTTCAAGGTGCTGCTGCCGCAGGCCCTGGCCTCGCTGATCTCCGCCGTCACCACCACGGTGATCGTCCTCGTCGGCTATTCGGCGATGGCCGGAGCGGTCGGCGGCGGCGGACTGGGCAACGTGGCCGTCTCCTACGGCTACCAGCGCTTCGAGACCAACTTCATGATCGTCACCGTCGTGATCCTGATCGCCCTGGTCACGGTCGTCCAGCTGATCGGCGACGGCGCCGTACGCCTGCTCGCCCGCCGCGGCCGTACCGCCTAGGACCCCACCGCCGGGACCTCCCAGAACTTTCCTTCCGCAGAGCCCGCACTCCTTGTCCGGGCGAACCATCCGCAAGATCAAGAAAGAGGCACTTTTCGTGCGCAAGAACCTCAAGATCTCCGTCGCCGCCGCTGCCGTCACCGCGCTCGCCCTGGGCGCCACCGCCTGCGGCACCGCGTCCGACCCCGCCAAGAAGTCGGCGGACGGCAAGGTCGACACCAGCAAGCCGCTCGTCGTCGCCGCGTCCCCGACGCCGCACGCCGACATCCTCAACCACGTGAAGAAGGAGCTGGCCGACAAGGCCGGACTCAAGCTGGAGGTGAAGGAGTTCACGGACTACGTCCTGCCGAACACCGCCACCCAGTCCGGCGAGGTCGACGCCAACTTCTTCCAGCACAAGCCCTACCTCGACGACTTCAACAAGAAGCAGAAGACGGACATCGTCCCGGTCGTCAACGTCGAGCTGGAGCCGCTGGCCCTCTACTCCAAGAAGGTCAAGGGCCTGGGCGAGCTCAAGGCCGGCCAGACGGTCGCCGTCCCCAACGACACCACCAACGAGGGCCGCGCGCTGCACCTGCTCGCGGACAACGGTGTGATCGTCCTCAAGGACGGCGTCGGCACCGACGCCAAGCTGTCCGACATCAAGGACAAGAAGGGCCTGGAGTTCAAGGAGCTGGAGGCGGCCACGCTGCCCCGCGCCCTGGACAACGTCGACGCCGCCGTCATCAACGGCAACTACGCCATCGAGGCCGACCTCAAGCCCGCCAAGGACGCCCTGGCGATCGAGAAGGCCGACGGCAACCCGTACGCCAACTTCCTCGCCGTCAAGAAGGGCAACGAGAAGGACCCGCGCGTCGAGAAGCTCGCCAAGCTGCTCAACTCGGACGAGGTCAAGAAGTTCATCGAGAGCAAGTACACCGGTGCGGTCGTGCCCGCCTTCGGTGCCGTCAAGTAGTAGATTTCGTACGATACTTGTCGCCCTGCGGTGCCGAAGCCCCGGAATCACGCCCGGCGTAAGGGGCGTGGGCGCGTGGGGGACCCCCCAC
>NZ_JBSGZD010000358.1:0-7554 GCF_053610825.1 Streptomyces sp. NPDC054863
CTTCTTCACTCCCGAGTACTGGGAGCAGACCCGCTTGAGGTCCGCGTAGAAGGCATCGTCGAGCCGCGCCTTGTTGGCGCTGAACGTGCCGGCCGCCTTGTAGTTGCGGTAGCCGAAGTCGTGCCGGGCGCACGAGGTCTGGAACGGGAAGCCGAACGGGTTGTCCGGCGAGGAGGAGCAGTAGTCGGTCGACCAGTCGAAGCCGTACGCCGACCAGTTGCCCTGGGCGGCGCGCGCCGAGACCCAGGACTGGTAGCTGGAAGCGCTGGTCTGCGTCCAACTGCTCAATACCTGCGGCTTGTCGGCCGGGGCTGCGGACGCGGGGGTGGCGAATGCGATCACTGCGGCGGCAGCGGCGAGCCCGGTGGCAAGAAGACGACGCATGGAGTTCTCCAGTCTGCGGGCACCGGATCTTTACCGGTGCGGCGGGCTACAGACTGTGAGGAACTATCAACGGTGAAGAGCAGTTACCCGAAAGCATCACTGTGCCTACGGAGAACCTCCACGAACAGGGGCTGCAACACCCCCGGAATTCACCCCGCCGCAAGCCGCGACAGAGCGAAACAGCCCTCAACTGCCCTCCCGTCTCCAGCAGTTCGGCAAGTCCGCAGCGGCGTCGCTCCTCCTTCCAGGGGAGCGTGAGAGTCTGCCCGAAGTCGAGCCGACACGGGTCAGTGTGTGCGGTATGTGTCCGGTCATCTCGGATGCCTAAAGATCCGGCGAGTGCTCCCTCGGCGCTCCAGTGCTAGAAGCCGGGATCGTCCAACTCCGCCCGCACCGCAACGCCTCGACGAGGTGGAGAGGACCCCCTTGCCCGCGCGGCACGACCCGCGCCCCGGTGAACCTTCGCGGTCACAGCATGAGTGGGACTCCGTTAGATCTTCTCGTCCGTGCAGTTGGGGAGCATGTTGGATGGGCAGACAGGCGGCAAGTGGAGTACCTGCGTGGGGATTTGGTGGCCTTCGTGGCAGACGTCCTCCCCGGGACCTCGGAGCGCATCGTGGTCCCTGTTGCGGACGGTAGTCATCGGCTCGAAGCAGAGCGTCACCGGCCGAGACTGGGGGCATCCGTTCGAGCTGAACGCCCGCGCGACAGACAAAGGCAACCCGCGCACCCACAGACTCAACTCTCCGCCTCATGGGATGCCTCGGCTACCCGGTGGCCAGTTCCAGTTCCAGATCGAGGACGATCGCGTCCTCGGCCCTGACGTAACCGAGCTGCTGGTAGATCGAGTTGCTGGTCCGGTTCGCCAGGTCGGTATAGAGCAGTACCTCGGTCGCGCCTTGGGCGAGGGCGTGCGCCGAACCTGCCGCGACGATGCCGCTCGCGTAGCCGCGGCGGCGTAGCGAGGGCGGGGTGTAGACCGGTCCGATCCGGGACATCCCCGCCAGCACCGGGCTGACCCCCGCGAACGAGACCGGACGGCCGTCGTCCTCCCAGACGTGCAGGAGACCGTCCGCGATTCGGCGACCGACCAGCGCGTTGTGGTCCACACCGGAGTGGGCTGCGAGGCTCTCCGCGGAGAAGGCTTCGTGCCAATCGACCAGCAACTCGTGGTCGGCTTTCAAAGCCTGCCGGGCACCGCCGCTCGGAGACGGGTCAGGCTGGGCCAACGCCCGGAGACGGTAAAGCCGTTCGTGCGCCCGCACCTTCGCCGGTCGGCCTGTGGCCCGTTCCCAGGTCCGAGCGAAAACGGTGGCCACCTGCTTGTTTCCCTGGACGGAGGGCACCGCCACCGTACCCACCTCGGCCAACGCCTCTGCGAGGCGACGGGAAGCCTCCCCGCCCATCGCACCCAGCACCACTCCGAACGGCGGAGTCTGCACGAACACCCCGGACACCGAACCGTACGGCTCCTCCTGCCACCACCCGAAACGCGGCTGTTCCTCACCGAAGGCGTGGGGGCCGTCCTTGGTCAGCCGGTCCACGAGAGTCAGCGGCACGGTGTTGGGGGCTGGCTGGGCGGCGAGGAAGTCGCCGGCCGCCGCTCGGAAGTCGTCCAGCGACGCGCTCAGAAACCAGGTCATGCCACATCCTGTCGTACGAATGGCAGGCATCGCACTCCAGTTACGACCTCCGCCGGCGCGCCATCGGATGCGGGCATTCGGGGGCGGGCGTCCCAGCGGCAATGGGTTCAGGCGCGTCGGACCAGGCAGCGGACGGTGATGCTGTTGCTGGCCAGGGCGATGAGAAAGGTTGCCGTTCCCGCCGGACCGCGCACGCTCCCGGTCCAGGCCGCCGCCCGTGCTGCTGCCCCATCTCGTTGCTGGCGCACTCTGTTTCAGAACCCGGAGCGCAGTGACATTTCCGCTCGGCTGGATCGACATCGGCTGCCGAACCGGTATCAGAACGCTCTTCGTCATCAGTCGCGGAGCCGATGCCCACCCCCGCCGAGAGCGCCGTACCTCCTGAACCACAGAGTGCACTGGGCACTCCGGCAGGCACGGGACGACGGCTCCTCGCGAAGCATGTGCTGCGCCATTCCTGCGCCTGGTATCCCGCTTGCCCGCGGCCCTCTTCACGTCACGCTCCTCCTGGCTGCGCCCTGAACACCACATACCCAACGTGTTCCAGCACTGCCGCAGGTACCTCTTTCGGGGGGTGAACCGAAGGATTCCGCCCCAGGGCCCGATCTGCGTGTAATTGTTCCGCCATGCCCCCTACAGAAGGTGATGACATGCGCTCTGTCTCCCGGAAGCCGCTGCGTACGGCGGCGCTTACTGCGGCTGCTGTGCTCGCCGCGCTCCTCGCCGCCCCCGCCGGGGCCCAGGCCTCACAGGCCCAGGTCATGGGTACCGCGCCGGCCTGTGTCAAGCGCGATGTCATCAAGCACGAGAAGTACGTGAAGGTCACCAATACGTGCAACGAGGCGATGCACCTGAAGGTCGTCATCGACTGGGGCCCCGACTCCCGCTGCCTGACGTACCAGAAGGGCGAACAGTGGGAGTGGAACTGGGGCCGCGGTTCCTACGGGAAGGTCGTCACCTGCTGACCCCGGCAGCCCACGTCATGACGAGAACAGCCAACTAGGCGGGCGGTGGTGCCCGGCTCCGGCCGACCGGGGTACCACCGCCCAGCTCGATCACGGTGGACTCCGCATCCCAGCACGTCCGCCCGGTGCGCCGCGACCGGCTACGAGGTTCGGGCCTCATCGAGGTCGACCCGTGGTTCCGCATCGAGTCTGTCGGCCCGCTGGCGGACGTTGTCCAAGAACCCGCCGTACGTCACGTTCACCGCGTACTGTCGCCCCGGAACCCATCCTCGACATGGGGTCCGGCCCCTCGTTGGACCCAGCCGCTTCACATTGCTTGGCGGGCTACCCGTAGGTGTCCTCGCGGGCGTGGAACGCTTCCGAGGCGTATGTTGATTGCCCATTTGGTGTCCTGGGCGCGCTTCACCGACTGTTCGCCCTCCGCCTCCGCTGCTCCCACAACACCCCGCCCCTCTGCGCATCGTCGGGCAGTCCGCCGTCATCCTCCAGCTGCTCCGCACGGGCACCCACGAACCGGGCCGCCGTCCTCAGGTTTCCGGAGCCCGGGGGGAGAACCGGTGGCGCCGTACCCGTGGCCGAGGGTGAGTACGGTCCGGGTGGACGCCCATGCGGTCAGGGGTGGCGACGGCAGCGCGCTGGCCTTACGCGTGACGCGCTGCCCGGCGAATCTCCCCTCCTGAAGGAGCGCCGGGCGCCGCCCGGCCGGGCCCTCCGCTTCGCTGTGAGCACGCTGGTGGGCCAGGCGGTGCAGCAGCGTTGGCTGATGTGGAGGCTGCGCCGGGGCCCTGGTGCGCGGGATGGCGGTCGGGCAGGCTAGTTTGCTCGGATGAGTCTTCTTGATGATGTGGCCGAGCGTGACAACTGGCGGTGCTGGGTGTGTGACGAACCGGTCGACCCCAACGAGTCGGTGAACGACCCGCGCGGGCCCAGCGTCGACAGCCGGACCGCCGATCGGAAGGCCAAGGTCGCCGAGCGGCTCGCGCACCGGGCGTGCAACACCCGCAAGGGCGCGGTCAAGGTGGTCATCGCCTGGCCCGAGCGTCTGTACGTGGTGGAACCCGCGCCACTGATCACCGTTGCCGGGAGGCTGGAACGCAAGGGGGGCCGCGAGATGGTGGGCCGCTGCCCGACCAAGCGCGATGCCCAAGAGGCGGCGGACTGGCTGGTGGACCGGTTCTCCCGCCTGGTACCGGGGCTGCCGGTGACCGCCGGCATCGAGGCGGGCGGCGGCCAGTTCCTCGTCACCCTGTCCACCGACCGCCGCTGACCAGCGCACCCGCGTAGAGCGTAGAGCTGAACCGTCGGCCCAGCCATGACAGTGAGGCCGAACCGGAAGCACAGCGCATGCCCCACGGCCCCGGATCCGGCTCCCCCGAGCAGTGGCCGTGGAACTGTTCGTACGCCGCGTCCGAGGCCAGCGACAGCCGACACCCGGCCATGCGCCCGAACTCCCACTCCCCGGTCTCCGAATTCAGCACCGGGTATCCGAGGCAGGGCTTCACGCCGTGCCGCCAGTTCCCGGACGCGTCCTTCCCCCGGGTGCCCAGGACCTGGTGCCACACGTTGTGGTCATGGGTGATCCGCCCGGTACTCCACCGCCCGGCCTGGGCTCCTGGCCACGTACGACCTCATAGCTGCCCGGCCGGACGCCACGAGAGCCCTCCTGGCGCTGAATCGTCCCCCACGGGGTGCTGTTGCGTATGACCGGACCCTGGGCAGCGCCCGCACCGAACCTGGTGTGATCATGCATCCATGAAGCTCATTCTGCGCCGAGCCAGCGCGGTCATCGTCCTGCTTCTGGGCGCATCCCTCGGCTTGTGGGCCATCGTCGGGCCTCCCCGGGACTGGACGGGCACGATGTGGTGGGCCCGTATGGTGATGGGCCTGGGCGGGATGGGCCTGATGGTCGCCAGCGCGCAGTTGATGTTCCCCGCCCACCGCAAGAAGGACCGGGACAGCGACCGTGACCCCACAGCCGCGTGGTCCACCCTGGCCGGGCCGCATGACGACCTCTTCCACTGACGCGGTTCGCAGCCGATGGCGTGCCGAGCCCGGTGCACAGAGAACTGTGCCTGGTCCCGCACCGCTTTAGCTAGTACCGCATGCGCGCCCGTACACGTCCTCCACCGCACGCAAATCCGCGTCCTCGGTGTATGCATCCGTGTCGTCCTGGGTGCACTTCGCCGACCGTTCCTCCTCGCCCGCCGGTTCGAGGCCGAGAACGTCTTCCAGCAGCCACTGCTATTCGGGCAGCAGCGTGTCCCAACCGAACCGGCATGCCCGCACCCACCACCCCAAGTCCTCATCCTGGACGATGACTTCACTGCCTCCGTGGGCACCGTGCCGCTGTCCTTCGGGTGGTGTTGGGCCAGGCGCAGGCAGCGCTGCCACCCCGCGTCCCATCCCGGGCGCCTCCGGGCTCGATCTCGTCCAGCGCCTCCCGCCGCTCCCGCGACAAACCGCCCAACTGCGTATCGCCAGATACCTCACGGGGCGAAGCGCTCCCTACGTCGTTCTGCGGGACGTGGTGAGCCCTTCGTACGGTTGACCCGCCCAGGGGTGCCGAGTGTGGTGGGAAACGTTCTGCCGTTGGTGGCTTTGACTGATTGGCCGCTCGGCGCCCACGACCGCCTCGCCGGCTTCGGTGGCGTCGCCCCAGGGCCGCGCGACTCCGGCAGGTCAGGCTTCGCCAGGCATTTTCCCCGGTGCCGTTCCGTTGTCACCCAATCCCTTGTCGCCCACGCTGCCACCGCGCCCCTGATGCTCGCCCGGTATCAGACCGGAGGACCCACCCTCGGTCGGCATCAGATCCGTACCGGAGTCCTCGCCCGGCATCGGACTCGTGGCCGCCTGCGCATCGCCCGGAGAGGCCGGCGGCACCGTGGCGCCCTCCTCGGTCGGAATCACCTCCTGGGGAGCGTGGTCAGCGACTCCGGGGCATCGGCCGGGGTAGTTGCAACGGCCACTTTGCGTACACCGGGGTCGGAGTCGGCCACTAGTTCGCTGAGAACGCCCGCGGCAGACTCCGTCGGCAGGTTCACCGCGGCACTGGCCGCCGCCACCCGAAGCGTCGGCACCTCGCTGTGCGCCGCGGTTGCGACCACGTCCTGGCCGGTATCCCCGTTTCAGGTCGAGAACGGCAGGCCGTGCTCCACCGGCTCCGACTTGACGGTCTTCTTGATCTCGCGTCGCTCGGGCAGAGTGAACGTCCTGGGCCGTCCACCCTGTGAACGTCACCTCGGCGATCTCCCGCACGGGGCATGCCCCGTGCGGACAACAGCGCCAACTGGCCCCGCCGCCAGATCACCGCGGAACCCGGCGCTGGATGAGTCAACTTCAGCGTGGCGTACTGCAGGGTGGGCAACCCGGGCCCACAGGTCTTGCAGACGAGCTTCTGGTGGGGGTACGGAGCGAGTCGGCACGAGGCAGAGTACGCGGCGGACACTGTTCGGGATTGCCCCAGAGGTCGGGGTGTGCCACGGAGGGTGCAACGTGCCTCGAGTTCAGGTGGGTTGGTGGTCCTACGCGCAGTGGCCCCTGACGATCGCTCCGCATCTGGGTACGGGACGACGGGAAGATGAGTGTGCCTACTCACGTCCGGGCAGTTGCCGACAGTCGACGATGAGGATCAATACTGTCGAGCCCGGGAGACCGAACGTGCTCAGCCGCCTCGCCGATGTCCTGATTCCCGCCGTCGGCCGCCTCACCGTAACTGCCGACGGCCCCGAACTGGCCCCCGGTAGCATCGTCGTTGCCAATCACACGTCCTTGGCCGACCCCCTCGTCGTGTTGGCCGCGCTCCACCGTTTGGGGGCCCGGCCGGTCGTCATGGCGGCGGCCGGGCTGTGGCGCGTTCCGGTGCTCGGCCGCATGCTCGCCGGGGGAGGGCACATCCCCGTCCACCGCAGGGACCGGCGTGCGGCCAACGCCTTGGACGACGCCGCTGAAGCCCTCCGGCAAGGCCGCCTGGTGCTGATCTACGCCGAGGGCGGTCTCCCGCACCGCCACGACGCCGCGGAAGCGGCGCCCGGGAACTTTCGCAGCGGCCTGTCGCGGCTCGTCCACCGAACCGGGGCACCGATAGTGCCCGTTGGGCAGGCGGGCGCTCGCAGGATCACCTCGGGAAGAGTCCCCAAGCAGCTGACGGGCCTGCTCACGGCACCGCTGCGCAGGCCCGGACTTCACGTACATGTGGGTAGCCCGCTCCAGCTGACGGGCCACGGCGCCGCACGGACGGAGCGGGCCCATGCAGCGGTGACGGCCGCCTGGCACACGGCGGCAGCTCGCCTGGGGGAGCGCGCGGGGCCCGCGTAGCGCAGGGAGAACGAGCTTGCCTCACCTCAAATTCCGCTCTCCACGGGGGCCACGCGGGTTCGTTGGCGCTGACCGGGTAAGCCTGAGGTCCTCGAACCCGCGCCGGATCACCTCACTGGAGACCAACTCGTCGTCCCCGAAACGGCGGAGCACGGCGGCCACCGCCTCACGCGCTTCGAGATCGGCCTTCTCCTTGGCAGCGGCGGCTTTCGCTGCTGCTGCCCGCTTGGACAGCAGCTCCGTGGCCG
>NZ_JBSGZD010000359.1:0-7518 GCF_053610825.1 Streptomyces sp. NPDC054863
AGGTAGTCGCCGTCGTCGACGAGTTCCTCGATGACCTTGCGCATGTCGTACGGGCGGTTGCCGTCGGCCGGGACCAGGTCGAGCAGGACGTCGCCGCGCCGGTCGGCGGGGTCCTCGGAGGCGACGGTGGGCGGGTTCTCCCGGTTGTTCGAGGGCAGCATCGAGATGAGGTAGCGGACCTCGGCGATGCAGGTCTCCTCGTCGTCGTACGCGAAGTGCGCCACGCCCGAGGTCTCCGCGTGCACGTCCGCGCCGCCGAGGCCGTTCTGGGTGATCTCCTCACCGGTCACCGCACGCACCACGTCCGGGCCGGTGATGAACATCTGCGACGTCTCACGGACCATGAACACGAAGTCCGTCAGGGCCGGGCTGTAGGCGGCGCCGCCCGCGCACGGGCCGAGCATCACACTGATCTGCGGGATCACACCCGAGGCACGCGTATTGCGCTGGAAGATCCCCCCGTACCCGGCAAGCGCCGAGACGCCCTCCTGGATACGGGCGCCCGCACCGTCGTTCAGCGACACCAGCGGCGCACCGGCCGAGATGGCCATGTCCATGATCTTGTGGATCTTCGTCGCGTGCGCCTCACCCAGCGCACCCCCGAAGATCCGGAAATCGTGCGCGTACACGAAGACCGTCCGGCCCTCCACCGTGCCCCACCCGGTGATCACACCGTCGGTGTACGGCTTCTTGCTCTCCAGCCCGAAACCGGTCGCCCGGTGGCGGCGCAACTGCTCGACCTCCCGGAAGGAATCCGGGTCGAGCAGCAGCTCGATCCGCTCACGGGCGGTCAGCTTGCCCTTCGCGTGCTGCGCCTCGGTCGCCCGCTCGCTCGGGCCCCGCACAGCCTGCTCACGCAACGCGTGCAGCTCGGCCACCCGGCCGCAGGAGTCGGTGGGCCCCGCGCCTTCCCAAGAAGGATCCATCGCCACGGAAATCGCCTTCCTCTCTAGAGGAAGACCTTCGGACGTCCTGCTCAAGAACGGCTCGTGCACCGCTCAAAGCACCACCCGCCGAGGCGCTGTGGGCGGCGGGTGATTACGCCGTAATCACCCGGACGGCGGGTCGTGAGTGATTACGCCGTAATCACCTGGACGGCCGCGTCGCCACCCGGACGGGCCGCGTCGAAGTGATTACGGCGTAATCACCCGGACGGCCGCGCTCGTGCTGCCGAGGGCCTGATCCGCCGGACAGGCCCTACGTCACAGGGGCAGGGTTATGCCCAGTTCCTGCATGGCCGAGGAGGGCGGACCGCCCTCCGAGCGTTCGGTCTTGCGGCCCTTGCTGCCCGGGGCCAGGGTGCGCGGGTCGACTGCTTCGGCGGGCGCCCCGCTGGAGTACAGCCCGGTGGGGGCGGTGTCGCGGTCGTGCGGCAGCAGCCAGAACACCCGGCGGCGGAAGGTGCCCGAGGAGCGGGACGACTTGGCTCCCGGTCCGAGCTGGGCGAAGCCGACCATGCGGCCGTCCCGGTGGTAGGCCGGTTTGCCCCGCCTCGTCGGCAGCCGGTCGAGGCTCTGGCGTACGTAGTCGAGGTCGCTGACGTCCTCAAGCCAGACAAGTGCGATCTCGTGGAGGATCTCGTCCTCTGCGATAAGGGCGCTCATGCTGTCTCCTCGTCGGCGAGCAGTCCGATGCCCGGGTAGTACTTCCGCTGGTTCGACAGGATCATCTGCTTGGGCGAAGCCAGCCCCACCGCCTCGCGGACCCTCGCTGCGAACGCACGCGAGGAAATGGGCGGTGCGCCTTCATTTTGACACCATGCCCGGTAAGCGGCGTAAAGGTGCGCCTGTTCTGCTCTCAGATCGGGATCGATCGCGCAGGACTCGCTGAGGAACCGCCCGGTGTGGTCCTCGGTTTCCGCGTACGCCGTGGTGGCGATCCGTACGCGTTCGGGGCCCGTCAGGTTTTTCTCGCCGCGCAGATAGCGGCGGGCGCCGTCGATGAGCCAGTTGAGGATGCCGGAGCCCTCCTCGGTGACCAGGATGTCCGCCAGATTGTCGATCTTGCGGTCGTCGGAGACGATCCGCTCGAAGGGGATCATCCGCATGCGCCGCCAGAAGGCGAAGCCACCGGTGCCGACCTCGGGGCGGTGGTTGCCGAGCAGCCACAGCTTGTGGGTGGGTTCGAAGCTGAAGAAGTCCTGGCGCATCCGGCGGGCCTTGATGCGGTCGCCGCCGGTGAGCAGCTTGACCCGGGCCTCGTCGAACTTGTCCCCCGGCTTGACCTCGCTGCACACGATGACCCGGCGGCCGTGCAGTTCGGCCAGGTCGGTCGGGTGGCCCTCGTAGGGACGGGACATGAGGAAGCCGGGCGGGGCGGCGTCCGCGTAGTCCCCCAGCAGCTTCATGAGGACGTCCAGGAGGACCGACTTGCCGTTCTTGCCGGAGCCGAAGAGGAACGGCATGACCTGACCGCCGACGTCGCCCGTCACCGAGTAGCCCAGCAGCAGGTGCAGGAAGTCGATCATCTCCTCGCCTTCGGCACCGCTGCCGAAGGTGTCGGTGAGGAACCTGTTCCAGCGCGGGGTGGCCATCGGCCGCGGTGCGAGCGAGGTGGAGCGGGAGTGGAAGTCCTTGTTGGGGTCGGGGGTACGGATCGCTCCGCTGCGCAGGTCGACGATCCCCGCGGGCGTGCACAGGGCGTACGGATCGGCGTCCAGGAGCGCCGCGTTGAGGACCATGCCCGGGGCCGACCTGGCCTGGGTCAGCATCGCGTTCATGCCGCTGGTGCTCAGGGCACGGCGGCGGTGCTGCTGCAGCGACTGACCGGTGTAGACACCGCGTGGGTCGGTGAGCGCGATGGACTCGGCGAGGTCCCCGGCCGCCCATATCACCGTGTCGTCCTCGTCGATCTGCCAACGGGCGCTGTCCCAGCGGTACCAGCCGAGGCCCGGGATGTGCCGGTAGTCGTTGGCGTACAGCTTGACGAACAGCTTCGCGTTGCCACGGTCGGTGAGCGTGTCGGGAAGCAGCCCCTGCGCGGTGGCCGGGGCGGTGTTCCCGCCGCCCTGGGCGGGAACCTCCGGTGCGACCTGCGCGAGGATCTGCGCGGCCACGGCCTGGGCGTCGAAGAGGGTGTTGCCCTCGCCCGCGGTCACAGACGGCTCCTCAGCGACAGGGGGCGCAGGGAACCGGCGTTGAGACCGCTGCGGATGATCGGGGTGTAGCGGCGTTCCTGTCCGGGTCGGGCTTGTTCGGCCACCTCTTTCAGGATGTTCTCGGCCTCGTTTTGCGTCAGGTGTCCCGCAGCCACCAGTCCCCCAGCTGTGTAGGCAGCCCTGTTCAGTTTTTCGGAGAATGCCGCTCCCTCGGGAACGGCCGCACAGCCCGCCACTTCCGCGAGTCCCTTGGAAAGGGCTCTGAGGGGGCTCTGACGGCCTCCCCCGGCCGCGATGACCGCCTGGCGGGCCCGGGGCGGTACAGGGCGCGGAGCGGGCACGTGGGCCGTTGCCAGGTGCCCGGTGCGCTCCAGCTCGCGGGCCAGCCAGTCGGGGAGCAGCGCAGGCTCCCGCATTTCGTCGACGGGGGTGTACGAACCGGCCCGGGTGGTCGTCCCGGGCGCGACGATGTACCCGCCGTGCGCCCGGACGTCCACCTGCCAGGCCAGGGCGCGCCCAGGACCCGAGCCGGTGGAGCAGCGCCAGTGGTGGCTCCGGTGGGCCCGGTACCAGACGTGGAGACCCCCCGAGGGGGTCCGTACGCGAAGGGTCGTCGCATCGTCCGCCGGGCTGGTGGTGCCGCGCAGGGCTGCCAGTACGGCGAGCGTGTGGAAGCCGTTGGCGAGCCCGGCGAGGTCGACGTCGGCGGAGATGCTGATCCCGGGCAACAGGCGGTCCCGGTCCGGGAGCTGCTGCTGGTGCGCGTCGATGTCGATGATGACGAGCCCTGCGGGCCCGCAGGCCACGCCCACCCCCTGGCCCGGTGCACTCCCCCACCACTGCTCGATCCGGTCGGCGTCGAGCGTGGCGGCATGGAACCCGTGGCACCAGCGGCCGGCCGGGAGACAGGCGCAGCCCTGGTGGTTGTGGCCCGGCGTACGACACGACTCGCAGTTGCCTGCGGGGGTCTTGCGTCCCGGAGCCAGAGGATGGACCGGCCAACCCCGGCCCGCACACCAACTGGCGGTGGCCAGTGACGGAGGCACGGGTGCCTGCGGAACAGGGGCCTCGGGCACAGGCAAAAGCGGCACAGGCGACAGCGGCGAGCCCGGGCGCGCGGAAGTGGGCTCGCCTGAGTCGCTGCGTGAAAACCGCAGCTCAGGAGCCATGCGCATCCCCTATCAGCGACCGAAGCGACTCAACGACAGACATAGACTAGCGAAACCAGAGTGACATGGCGGGTACTTGAGGTCCCCGTCCCGGGTGTGTTGGTGAGGCGCCGGTCTCCGACCCCGGACTACCGTCCAGCGACTGAGACTCTGGACCCAGCTACCCAAGGCCTTTCGGTAGCTTCTCAGTCGCTGAGAAAAAACCCCAGGTCAGAGGCCATGCAGAGACCCTAACAGCGACTGAAGCGACTCAAGCTCCCTATATATGACGCACACGCGCACACGCCAATGTCTTCATATACCCGGACCTAGAGTCGCTTCAGTCGCTTTTATTGCTTCACACCCCTGTTGACCTGCAGTTTTATCCGAGACTGAGGGAGCTACCGAAGCACCTCTTGGTCGCTTTCCTTCAGTCGCTGCCGCCGGAGCCCTCGAAGTTGCCAGCGACCGAGCAGCGACGGAGCGACCGAGAGCGACTCAAGCCCCGTCTCATGCCAGGTTCGAGAGCGACTTGAGCGACCGAAGCGACCCACGCCCGAAGAACACCGTTTCCCGCCCGACTGCGTGACCCCCCAACCGCCGCCGCTACCGGGCCGTTTTGCTTCTTTTCACTCCTACGGTCGCTTTGGTCGCTTCGGTCGCTCCTCCCCCGACCCCGTCCCGGCGGTCTGATTCTGAAAAAGAAGAGGGAAAACTAACGTGTCAGTGCGTCAGGTGGGGGTTCAAGTTAGTAATGTGACGCCATGGCATCTCCCCACTCGCAGGCAGACCGGGACAAGGTCGTCTCGAAGCTCCCGCCCTGGCTCCGCCAGGAACTCAAGATCCGCACCGCCCAACTCGGTGTCGACATCCAGGAAGCCGTCGCACAGGGCACCGCCGACTGGCGGAACCTGGGCGCGAACCTCTCCCCCGTCGACACCTCCGGCGCCGAGTCCTTCGCCACCCTGCTGCCCGCGGGCCTGTGGGAGGAATTCCGTACGGACTGCAAGGCCCGCGGGGTCTCCCTCGTCCAGGGCCTCTCGCAGTCCGTCCAGCTGTGGCTGGAGAAGAACCCGGCCCCGACCGTCCGGCGGCCCGCCTTCACCAAGCGTCTGATCGTCTGCAACCAGAAGGGCGGCGTCGGCAAGACCGCCATTGCCGCGGGCACCGGCGAAGCCCTCGCCGAGGACGCCCACACGCTGTACCCCGTGAGGGTCTCCCGGCACTTCGCGGCACTCACCGACGAGGACAAGGTCCTCGGTGACGAGTCCCTCCCCGGCCCCGGACTGCGGGTCCTGCTCGTGGACTTCGACCCGCAGGGCCACCTCACCAAGCAGCTCGGGCAGGACACGCTGCCGATGGCCGGGGAGAGCCTGACCAAGCACATGTCGGGCGAGGCGGCGGGCGACATCCGGGACCTGGTCGTCGCCATCGAGGACGAGCGTTTCGGCGACCGGCTGCATCTGCTGCCCGCCTGCACCGACGCCTTCCTCCTGGACGTCAAGCTCTCCTCCGTACGCGCCCGTGAGGCGGCCCTGGAGCGCGCCCTGGCCCCCATCGAGGGTGATTACGACGTAGTCCTCGTCGACTGCCCGCCCAGCCTGGGGCTGAGCATGGACGCCGCCGCGTACTACGGCCGCAGGCGCCCCGAGGAGCCGTCGGGAAACTCCGGGGTCCTGATCGTGGTGCAGGCAGAGGACAGCTCCGCCGACGCCTACGACCTGCTGACCACCCAGATCGCGGACCTGCGCGACGACCTCGCCCTCGACATCAACTACCTGGGCATCGTCGTCAACCAGTACGACAGTAGGCGCGGCTACATCGCCACGTCCTCGCTCCAGGCCTGGACGGACATCAAGGACCCGAGGGTCGTCGGCGTCATCGGCGACCTCAAGGAGCAGAAGGAAGCGGTACGGGTCAAGCGCCCCCTGCTGGCCTACGCGCCCAAGTGCGAGCAGGCGGTCGCCCTGCGCGCACTGGCCCGGGAGATCTCATGAGCAGCAAGGCGAGCCGCCTCGGCACCAGCGCCTCCTTCGGCAACGCCCGGCCCGTCAGTGCCCGGCGCGCAGCGATCAACAGCGCGACCAAGGCCCCGACCGAAGGGGCCCCGCCCCCCGTCGTCCTGCCGCTGCGTCACATCAGCCTCAACCCCGCGAACCCGCGGGCCACCCTCGGGGACCTCACCGCCCTCGCGGGCAGTCTCAAGGACCACGGGCAGAAGCAGGCCATCACCCTCATGGCCAGGGACGCCTACCTGGCGGCCAACCCGGACCAGCGCGAGCACCTCGAAGCCGACACCTCGTACGTCGTCATCGACGGCAACAGCCGGCTGGCAGCCGCCCGTGAGGCCGGTCTGGCGACCCTCAAGGTCATGGTGGACGACGACCTGGGCAGCGACCCCGACGAACTCCTGGAGTCCGCGCTCGTCGCCAACATCCACCGCCAGGACCTCGCCCCCCTCGACGAGGCGCGGGCCCTGGAGGCCCTGCTCCGGGTCCACGGCAGTCAGCGCAAGCTGGCGGGACGGCTGCACCGCTCGCAGGGCTGGGTCGCCCAGCGGCTGGCCCTGCTCGGGCTGACGCCCGAACTCCAGCAGCGACTGGAGCGCAAGGAGGAGTCGGTCGAGCTGCTCAGGGCCGTCGGCAACAAACCGGCCGAGGAACAGCAGGCCGAGTTCGAGCGACTCAAGCAGCTCAAGGCGCAGGAGGACGCCGACCGGGAGAGGCAGCGCACGGCGAAGTCCGCACCGGAAAGTGATTACGGCGTAATCACTCCGGCCCCCGGGCCGACCTCAGGACCGACCCCGGAGCCGATGTCCGGGCCGACGTCCGAGGGTGCGGCCGAGCCGGAGAGTGATTACGCCGTCATCACTTCTGCGCCTGAGCACGCGCCCGCGCAGGGGTCCGGGCCGATGTCCGGGACTGCCTCCGCACCCGCGCCGGAACCGCCGGGTGATTACGCCGTAATCACTTCGGAGGCCCCGCGCGGTTCCCGTCCGCAGGAGACCGGCTCCTCCGTACCCGCCCGTACCGAGCCCCTGCGCAGGGACGCGGCCCCCGACCGTGCCGGGGCGGACGCGGTGCCTTGGGAGGACCCGAAGGCGGTGCTCGCGATCGCCAGGCAGTGGATGACTCCGGAGAACTACCGGACGCTGCTGAAGCTCGCGGCGGACGAGGCCACCGTCTGACGCGCAGGACTCCGGTGCGCAGGGCGGGGGAGTGACACCCGTAGTGACTGTGGGCGGGGGTGGAGTGATTACGCCGTAATCACTCC
>NZ_JBSGZD010000360.1:0-4144 GCF_053610825.1 Streptomyces sp. NPDC054863
CCGCCGCCCAAGGGGGCTGGGGGTCGGCGGCGTCAGCCGCCCAGGACGGCTCGGGGGCAGGCAGTTAGGGGCGCGGGGAACTGCGCGACCAGCCACGACGCACCCGCACGACGACCACCGGCCCGGCCCGGCCCGCCCCACCCTCCCGACCGCACGCGCCCGCGAGACCCTACGACCCCGTGGACGTCGCCTTCAGGGCGAGCCAGAGCTCCATGCGGACGTCCGGGTCGTCCAGGGAGCGTCCGAGGATCTCCTCGACCCTGCGCATCCGGTAGCGCAGCGTGTGCCGGTGCACGCCCAGCTGGGCCGCCGCCGCGTCCCACTGGCCGTGCCGGGAGAGCCAGGCCCTGAGCGAGGCGACCAGGTCGCCGCGGCCCGTCGCGTCGTGCTCGTGGAGGGCGCGCAGCATTCCGTCGGCGAAGGCGCGGACCGCGTCGTCGGCGAGGAGGGGCAGGACGGAGCCCGTCGCCAGTTCCTCGTGCTCGACGAGGGTGCGGCCCCGGCGGCGGGCCACCGACAGCGCCTGTTCGGCCTGTTTGAAGGCGGTGGCGGCGGCGATGGGGCCCGCCGGGGCCGAGAGGCCGACGACCAGTTCGCCCTCCTCCGCGGGTTCCATCGGGCGGGCCGCGTCCCCGCGCCGTACCGCCGTGTGGACCGCGCACTCGGCGACGGATTCGCCGCCGTCGGCCGCCAGTATGACGACGCGGCCTCCGTTCGGAACGACCAGGATGACCTCGCCCGCCCTCGCCGCCGCCGATTCCAGGGCGTCGACCAGCGCCTGGAGGGGTTCGGTCGCGTCCGTGCCCTCGCCCGCCGCCTCGGCGATCAGGAGACGGAACGGTGCGTCGAGCAGGCCTCCGTAGAGGTCGCCCGCGACCGCGCGGGCGTGGTCGGGCTCTCCGGCGAGGAGCATGCGCAGGACCGCCGCGCCGAGGCGGGTCTCGGCGGCCTGGAGGGCCCTGGTGCGTTCGGTGGTGAGGGTGAGGAGGGCGATCGCGGAGTGGACGGCATAGCGTTCGGCCGTACCCAGGGGTGCTGCCGTGCCGACGGCCAGCGTGCCGCGTGCGCGGCGGCCCGCGCCCAGGGACTGGAGCTCGACCCGGTCCTCCGTACCGCCGCCCTCCACCGGGCCCGCCACCACCGCGCTGGCGGGTGCGGGCCGCTCCCGCAGCCTTTCCACGTCGGGTACGAGGCGGGTGGCGCGCCTGGCCGCCCAGTCGGGGGCCGCGGCGACGAGCGCGCCGGACGCGTCGTAGACGGCGGCCCAGCCGCTGACGTGCGCGGCCAGGCGGGCGATCAGCTCCGCGGGGCCCGTCAGCGCCGCCTTGGTCAGTTCGCGCTGGGCCTCGAAGCCCGCCGTGACCGCCCGGTACTGGTCGGCGGCGATCGCGGCCGAGACCGCTTTGGAGATGGCGAGGAAGGGGGTGCGGCGCGGTACTTCGAGAAGGGGGAGGCCCTCTTCCTTCGCGGCGGCGAGGAGCGCCTGCGGGATGTCGTCGTAGGAGACGCCGACCGCGAAGCCGAGGCCGACGACTCCGGCGCCGACCAGCCTGCGCACGTACCGCCGCATGGTCTCCGGGTCCTCGGCGTCGAGCTTCATCGCCGTGATGAGGAGCAGCTCGCCGCCCTCCATGTACGGGACGGGATCGGCGAGTTCGCTGACGTGCGCCCAGCGGACGGGGGTCTCCAGCCGGTCCTCCCCCGCGCGCACGACGAGCTTGAGCGCGGAGTGGTGGACGAGGGAGGCGAGCGTGGGCGGCATCAGGGGACGGGACCTTCTCGGGGGAATGTGCCGTCCCGTATGAACGGCACTGCCGATTCTGCCAGGGTGTACGTAAGGCGCGCGTCCCGTCGACCTGTGGGATCAGCCCCGCAGGTCCACCAGCAGCGGCGGGGCGTGTTCCCCGTGCACCGTGGTCAGCGACAGCACCGCGTGTCCTGCGGGTACCCCGCGGGCCAGCTCCGATGCGGACCAGCGCTCACGTTCCACCTTCTTGACGGTGACGGCGCTGGTGACCACGGCCTTGCCGGTGACGAGCTTGCGCAGCCAGTGGACCGCCCGGGTCAGGGGCTGGTTGGCGAAGACGGTGTGCTGGGCGACCTCCGTGGTCTCCACCCATTCGGTGCCCCACGCCTCGGTGAAGCGCCGGCCGTCCCAGGTGGTGACCCCGGAGAACGCCATGTGGCAGCCGACCGCACCGAGGAGCGGGATGTGCAGCGCCTCGGGCACGTCGTCGACGGTACGGAGGTTGAGCACGACCCCCGCGTTGGCCGAGCGGATCCGGCTGATGCCCCGCACCGTCTCGGCGGTGAGCGTGGCCGTCGCGTCGTCGAGGACCAGGCAGCTGAACAGCGACCGGTCGGTCCTGGCGGTGACCGCGACCAGGAACTGGGCCAGGACGAGCCGGGCGAGGAGCCGGGACGCCTCCGCGTGCCCGTGCTCGGGCAGCTCGACGCGGACCCGCATGGGGTGGTGCTGGAGGGCGCGCAACGAGAAGGGCCGGGCGGTGGCCGAGGTGTCGAAGAAGTCGGTGAAGGCGGGCCGGTCCAGAAGGGCGAGCCGGTCGGCGAGGGCCGGGCAGGGGTCGGACGCGGTGCCCATCTGGCGGACCCGGGACGACAGGTCCCGCAGCATCGCGTCGGCTCCCGCCGCGTCCAGCTCGGCGGCGAGGCGCTGGAGCGCGGCAGGGTCCGCACGCAGGAGTTCGCACAGCTCGGGAACGGCGGGGAAGCAGCCGTGCACCGCGTGGAACGGGCCCACCAGCTGGGCCAGCGCGGTCGCCGCCCGCCCGGTGTCGACGGTGTCGAGGTCGCCGACGAGCGCCTCGGCGAGGACGGCAGATGCGGCTTCGGCGTCGGTGGCGGCGCCGTAGAGGTCGAGGTCGTGGACGGAGCTGCGGTCGCCGAGCTTGACCACGACGTCGTACGCCTCTTCGCCGAGCAGGTCCGCCCCGGCCGCGCACACGACGATCACGCTGCACCTCCCGGCGAGTGCCTGGAGGGCGAGGGATTCGACGACGGGCACGGTGAGCCGCTGCGTCTTGCCCGCGCCGGGCGGGCCGACGGCGAGGAACGAGGTGCCGAGCACGGCGGGTTCGAGGGCGGTGCCCGCTCCCCTGCGCCGGTACGGGTTGGGCTCGTCGTCGACGTACGCGCCGATCCGCACCTGTGAGGCGAGGAGGTCGTGGGTGGCGGTGCGGCGCGGCAGGTCACGGGCGCCGGAGGGGTGTGTGAAGGCCGCGGCGCCGTTGCGCAGGACGGTGGCGGTGAAGAGGGCGCGGCGCCGGGGGTCGTCCCCCGCCGCGTCCCAGGCCTGCCGGATCCGTACGAGATCGAGGTCGCCCATCCGCCCGCCGCGCACCTCCGCGGTGAGCAGGTCGGCGGCCTCCCGCTCCCCCGCCGCCCGCAGCTCGGGCCAGCGGGCGGGGTCGGCGGTGGGGTGCGCGGGCGCGGCGGGGGCGCTCGGCGCGGGCCTGCGGCGCAGGGCGCCCGCCCAGTCGCCCATGCGGGCGAAGGGCCAGAGCAGGGCGAGGACGATCAGCGCGTAGACGGCGTAGACGACGACCGCGGCGACGTAGCGGTTGCCGCCGCCGCCCAGCCAGGCGTCGGGCAGCAGGATCATCACCGGGTCGACGACGGGCAGCGTGCCGGTCCAGGTGAGGACCTGGACGAGGGCGGCGAGGGCGGCGGCGGCCAGCGCCCGGAAGGGCTGCTCGCGGCTGCGGACGAAGCGGCGGAACACCTCGGCCCAGTTGCCGAGCCTGCCGAACCAGTGGACGAGCGCCGCCCCGAAGAGCCCGGTGTACACGGCGACGCCCTCGTAGGCGTCCGGGGTGCGGGGCCCGCCGTACATCCCAGGGTTCCACCACTCGCTCGGCGTGACGAGCTTCATGGGGACCAGCCAGTACGGGATGTAGTTGTTCCACCAGAGCGACCAGATCAGCAGTCCGGTCAGGAGCGAGATGACCGCGCCGACCATGAGCGACCGGTCGCTCACCGTGTCCTGCTCGGGCCGCTCGGGGCGCGGCACGTGCGCGTACCGCCAGATCCCGGGGCCCGCGTCGGGGCGGGACGTGGTCAGCCAGTCCTCCACCCGCGAGAGCGGCGGCGCGGCGGCGGGCACCGGCGGCAGGTGCGCGGGCGG
>NZ_JBSGZD010000360.1:4154-7489 GCF_053610825.1 Streptomyces sp. NPDC054863
CCCGGCCGGGCCCCCCCCCGGGCGGGCTGGTGCCGGGGGCCGGGGGGGGGGGGGGGGGGGCGGGGGGGGGGGGGGGGGGGGGGGGGGCCGGGGGGGGGGGGGGGGGGGGGGGGGGCGGGGGGGGGGGCCCCCCCCCCCCGCCCGGGTGCCGCGTGCGTCGTGCCTGTCACCGGTGTTCATGTGCTGCCCCTCGTCCCCACGAACCAGCTGTACGCGACTGTGCCGGGCCCAATCTAGTGGCCAGAACCCCGCGTTCCGGGCTGCGGAACACGTCGGCCCGCTATGTCCGTACCGGACAACGCGCCCCTCGTACTTCTCCCGAACGGAACATGCCCGGCGCGCCGCCCCACCCCTAGCCTGCGAAGGAAGAAGTGGAAGTACCGGAGCATCCCGTTTCACCCCCTGTTTCACCCCCCTGTTTCACCCCACCCCTTCCCGAGGAGCCCCTCATGAGCGCAGTTCCGCAGGAGCGCCGCGTCGTCACCGCCATTCCCGGCCCGAAGTCGCTGGAGCTTCAGGCCCGCCGCACGGCCACGGTCGCCGGTGGGGTGGGTTCCGTACTGCCCGTGTTCACGACCCGCGCGGGCGGCGGCATCGTCGAGGACGTCGACGGCAACCGACTGATCGACTTCGGTTCCGGCATCGCCGTGACCTCGGTCGGCGCGTCCGCCGAGGCCGTGGTGCGCCGGGCGACCGCGCAGCTCCAGGACTTCACGCACACCTGTTTCATGGTCACCCCGTACGAGGGTTACGTCGAGGTCTGCGAGCAGCTCGCCGAGCTGACGCCGGGCGACCACGCGAAGAAGTCGGCGCTGTTCAACTCGGGCGCCGAGGCCGTCGAGAACGCCGTCAAGATCGCCCGTGCGTACACCAAGCGCCAGGCCGTCGTCGTCTTCGACCACGGCTACCACGGCCGTACGAACCTCACCATGGGCATGACCGCCAAGAACATGCCGTACAAGAACGGCTTCGGCCCGTTCGCCCCGGAGATCTACCGCGTCCCGGTCGCGTACGGCTACCGCTGGCCGACCGGCGAGGAGAACGCCGGCGTCGAGGCGTCCGCCCAGGCCATCGAAATGATCAACAAGCAGATCGGCGCCGAGAACGTCGCCGCGATCATCATCGAGCCGGTCCTCGGCGAGGGCGGCTTCATCGAGCCGGCCAAGGGCTTCCTGCCCGCGATCTCGAAGTTCGCGACCGACAACGGCATCGTCTTCGTCGCCGACGAGATCCAGTCCGGCTTCTGCCGCACCGGCCAGTGGTTCGCGTGCGAGGACGAGAACGTCGTCCCGGACCTGATCACCACCGCCAAGGGCATCGCGGGCGGCCTGCCGCTCGCGGCCGTCACGGGCCGCGCCGAGATCATGGACGCCCCGCACGCGGGCGGCCTCGGCGGTACGTACGGCGGGAACCCGGTCGCCTGTGCCGCCGCCCTCGGCGCCATCGAGACGATGAAGGAGCTGGACCTCAACGGGAAGGCCAAGCGCATCGAGGAGGTCATGAAGGGCCGCCTCGCCGCGATCGCGGAGAAGTTCGACGTCGTCGGCGACATCCGCGGGCGCGGCGCGATGATCGCCATCGAGCTGGTCGAGTCCGGTACGAAGGACGGCGCGAAGACCCCGAACGCCGCTGCCGCCGGCGCACTCGCCAAGGCCTGCCACCAGGAGGGCCTGCTGGTCCTGACCTGCGGCACCTACGGCAACGTGCTGCGCTTCCTGCCGCCGCTGGTGATCGGCGAGGACCTGCTGAACGAGGGCCTGGACATCCTCGAAGCGGCGTTCGCCGGGATCTGAGTCCGCGCCCGGGCCGCGCCCGGGTCAGACTGTCCCGGTGAAGACTGCGCCTGTGAAGGATGTGTGGGGGGCCAATGGCGGGATCGCACTCCTGCTGTCGGCCCTCCCTTTCCTGTCGTACGGTTCCTGGCAGATGAGAGAAACACCCCGCTCGCAGGGGACTGCGGGCGACGCCAGGGTCGAGCTTCCCCAGCACTTCCCTGGTCGTGCCTTCGCGCACAACACCCCCGGCGCCTCTGGCTCCGGAAATCCTCAACGATCGGACGGCGGCACGCCCCACACCCCCCGGGGCGCCCGTCCCTCCGGTCCGACCGACTGCCCCGGAGCCACCCCCCCTGCTCCGGGGCAGTCGGCTTTTCTCGTCACGGTCCTGACGAGTGCGCTGCTCTTCGCACTGCTCACCTGGCAGGTGGTCGTACGGGGCCCGCTGCTGGCCGCCGACGAGCGTCTCGACCAGTCCTTCATCGGCCGGGGCCCTCGCCAACTGACCGAATTCTGCGCCGACTTGGGAAATGTGCAGGTCGCACTGCCGGTCCTCGCCGTGACTCTGGTGTACGCACTGTGGCGCGGCCACCGGCTGCTCGTGCTCGCCGCCGCCCTGGCCGTGGCGGCGGTCCCTGCCGTCGTCGTACCGCTGAAGGCACTGGTCGACCGGCCGTCGCCGCTGGACCCCGCCGCGACCGGCTACTTCCCGTCCGGGCACGCGGCGACGGCGGCCGTCGCGTACTGCGGGGCCGCGCTCCTTCTCGCTGTGTGTGTACGCGGCCGATGGCCGATGCCCGTCGCGCTCGTGCTCACTGCGGCGACCGGCACCGGCCTCGTACTGCGCGGATATCACTGGCCGTTGGACGTGCTCGGCAGCTGGTGCCTGAGCGTCCTCCTGCTCGCGCCCGCGTGGTGGCTCAGTCGCCGCGCGGCATCCGGCTCGCCGCCTCGTGCATCGCGAGCTCCAGGAGCGCCGGGTCGGTGAGGGTCCCCCGGCCGTCCGGGGCGACCAGCCAGCGGACGCCGCCGGTGGTGGCCCGGCCCGGGTAGGGCACCACGATCCAGGTGCCGCGCCCTGCGCCCCGTACCCCCGTGCCGAGCCAGCGGGCGGCCGTGCCCGCGGGGACGAAGAACCCCGTGCGGGAGTCCCCGAAGTCGGCGAGCACCGGCCCCGGCCGGTCGACCAGGCGGGACAGGACGTCGAGGGTGGGACAGCCGAGTTCGCCCGGCAGGATCAGGACGTCCCAGCGGCGGCCGGCGGGCAGCAGCGCGACGCCCAGGGGGTTGCGCTCCCACTCCCACCGGCACGCGTCGGGGTCAGGCGCCACCGAGACCAGCCACTCCACCGCGGTCTTCGCTTCCGAGCCAGCCATCGCGCTCGGCCTCCTTTTTCGCTGTGCACGGACAGTGCGTACACAGGGGAGAGCGAGGTCGGGCGCGATCATTACGCGGGTTTCCCCACTTGTCGGCAGTGAATTCTCACGGGGCCCACTACGCAGAGGTGCGCCCCCGGGCGGACCGGGGGCGCACACAACACCAAAGCCGGTCACCGGGACC
>NZ_JBSGZD010000361.1:0-7434 GCF_053610825.1 Streptomyces sp. NPDC054863
GAGCCGCCCCCCTCACCACTGCGCGTGCTACCTCAGCCGTCCACCCGGCGCGTACATGTCCGAGCCCAGCTTCCCGTTCTCGGGGACCGCCGCGCTCGCGCCCGGCAGCCCCGTACTCGCCGCCGCGGCCCGCCGCTGCTGCGGCACCGCCTCGGACAGCGCCGAGGTCCCCAGCGGGACGGGGTCGGACGCCGGACGCCGGGCCCGGTAGGCGGCCCGGTAGGCGGCGGGGGAGGACCCCAGCTGGCGCCGGAAGTGGCCGCGCAGGGCGACCGGGGAGCGGAAACCGCACCGGCCTGCGACCTCGTCCACCGAGTAGTCCGACGTCTCCAGGAGCCGTTGCGCCTGGAGCACCCGCTGGGTGATCAGCCACTGCAGTGGAGCGCTCCCAGTGAGCGACCGGAAACGGCGGTCGAAGGTCCGGCGGCTCATGTACGCACGCGCGGCGAGCGTCTCCACGTCGAACTGCTCGTGGAGGTGCTCCAGCGCCCAAGCGACGACCTCGGCCAGCGGGTCGGCGCCGATTTCTTCAGGTAAAGACCTGTCGAGATAGCGCTCCTGACCGCCGGTCCTGCGCGGCGGCACGACCAGACGCCGGGCCAGCGCACCGGCCGCCTCCGTCCCGTGGTCCGTCCGCACGATGTGCAGGCACAGGTCGATTCCGGCCGCCGTACCCGCTGACGTCAGGACGTCTCCGTCGTCGACGAAGAGTTCGCGCGGATCGACGTGCACCGACGGATACCGCTTGGCGAGCGTCGGTGCGTACATCCAGTGCGTGGTCGCCGGGCGGCCGTCGAGCAGGCCCGCGGCGGCGAGCACGAAGGCCCCCGTGCACAGCCCGACGATCCGGGCCCCCTCCTCGTGCGCGCGGCGCAGCGCTTCCAACGCCTCCGGTGGTGGTGGGGAGGTGATGGACCGCCAGGCCGGTACGACGACCGTCCCGGCGCGGCTCATCGCCTCCAGGCCGTACGGTGCGGTCAGTTCGAGGCCTCCGGTGGTACGGAGTGGTCCTTCCTCGCCGGCGCACACCAGCAGCCGATAGCGCGGAACCCCTGCGTCCTGCCGGTCGATGCCGAACACCGAGAGCGGAATGGAGCTCTCGAAAATGGGTCCCCCGCTGAACAGCAGCACGGCAACGATTTCCCGGCGGCGGCGCCCGGAGAGCTTCCGGGTGGCCTCCGACGGTGCGGCCAAGTCCTGGCTCATGGCGCTAAGCCCCCCTCGGTGGTCGCGGCTCCCTGATCGTGACGGGCCTGTGGCTCCTGCACACTGCTCCTTGAAGTCGCAGTCCCTCTAGGTCCTGCACGGTTCCCCCGCCGTCGAATAACCCATGATCGAATCTACTGTGTCGTATGGCGCCGTCGTGACAAGTTCCGAAACCGGCGCTATGTCGACATGACAACTTGGCGCGAAGCATTCGATCAGGAAGCGTTCCACTCCCGGGCGCCGCAGGGAAGTGCGCCTTTCGCGCATGGCCCGTCCCCGTAGGGTGCGCGGGCGGCGAGCGGTCCTTTCTTCCCTGGTGGCACGGGGGTTGGAGGGGGCTTCCGCCAAGCATCGGGGGTGGAGGCGAAGTTGGCTGAAAAGCAACGGGCGCGCATGTGCGATCCCGTCACTCACCCGGCGCACTCCCCTGCGGTGAGTGACTTCGCCGCAACGATTTCACGCACTGTTCTTGTGCACATTCACGACATTCGCGCCCCCGTCCGCCTCCGGGGGCGGGACGCTCACGATTCCGTCCTGCGTCCTCCCCGGTGCGTGCCGGAGCCGGTGCGGCTGTGCCTGCCCCGGTGGGTGCCCGCCTGGAGGTCCTGGGCGAGCTCCCGGTCGCGGGCGGCGGCCCGCGCCGACTGGCGGAGCAGCAGACGGCAGGCGACGGTCACGGCGGCCAGTCCGCCGGCCGCCGCGGCGGCGCCGCCGACGGGTGCTCCGTAACCGATCAGTACCGCCGGTACGAGCAGACAGCTGAAGACCGCCCACCGGACGACGTCCCCCGCGGCGCCGGCGGACGCGCCGTCCGGGTCGGCCGGAACGGCCGGGGGCGGGCGGTGTCCGGGGTGTCCCTGTGGCCGCGGTGTCCCCTGATGTCCGTGGGGGCGGTCGGGGTCGTGCGGCGGGTCGTGCGGCGACGAGAAGGGTGAGGGGCCGTGCACGGCGCACTTCCTCCTGGGCGCGGGGGACGGGGAGCCTGACCAACGAACGGAAGGGCCGGACGGTCACGTGGGCGGCGGCTGCGCGGAGCGGCGGCAGACATCTGTACGGGGCGGCGGCAGACGCCTGTACGGGACAGCGGGCATTGCGATACCGGCCGGGGTCGTGCATGCTCCTGGAACGCCGCCCGCCTGCGAGCACTGGGCAGCGGAGGAGTGCCGCCGTACCCTTGGGGGTATGGGCTTGGGAAGATGATTCCCGGACAGCTCCGCTGTCGCGGGGTGAGTCGCACCCGTTGTTCCTGCCGTAAGCCCCGTGTAGTTCTCCTGAGGATGCAGACGCCGAGACACCGATGGCCGGTCACGAAACCCCCGAACCCGCGGACCGCAAGCAGGTCGCCGATCCCAGTGCCGAGTACGGCGTGGAGTCGAGCGGCGACCTCTACGCGCGAGAAGATCCACGTCAGTCCTGCGACCCCGCCTTCCGGCACGGTGTCGTCGTCGGCTTCGACGGCTCCACCTCCAGCGAGCGGGCGCTCGCGTACGCCATCGGCATGGCCAGGCGGCTCGGTCAGGGGCTGATCATCGTCCACGTCGCGAACCGGCTGCCGACCACCGTCTGGGCGGGCTGCGAGCCGCCCGTCTTCGTCGACGTCCCCGACCACCGCACCGAGGTGCTGGGGCTCGAACTGGCCTGTGCGGACTACCTCGCCGAGGTGCCGTGGATCCTGGTCGAGCGGGGCGGCGACATCTGCCACGAACTGGAGGAGGTCGGCCGGGAGTACGAGGCCGACGCGATCGTGGTGGGGTCGACGCACGGCATCGTGGGGCGGCTCTTCGGATCGGTGGCGGGGCGGTTGGCGAAGCGGGCGCAGCGGCCGGTCGTTGTCATTCCGTAACGCGACGTCAGTTTGCGGGCCCCCTAAGGCAGTTGGCGTGTACGCCCCCTTGACGTGGTGCGGCGATTCCTGAAACTCCCCTCGTGCAGGGGTGATTTGTCACCTTGTGAAGGGTAATTAAAGGCTGTTGGTCCGTGCGGAAGCCGGGCCGGCGCCACGCACTCACGCACACGCAGTACTTGCAGGAAGGGAGCCCCGCCGTGGACAACGAAGTCTCTGCGGGAAGCAGCACATCCGCCTCCGCCTCCACTCTCGGCCATCTCGCACTCGGACTCACCCTGCTCGCCTTCGGCCTCGGGCACACCATGGCGTTCGACGGGATCACGGCGGCGAGTGCCGTCACCGTCGCGACGTTCGTCGGGGGCATCGCCCTCTTCGTCGCGGGACTCCTGGAGTTCCGGGCGGGGAATTCGTTCAACGGGACGGCGTTCGCCGGGCTCGGAGCCTTCTGGTTCACCTGGGCCACCGCGGCCGGTGACGGCGTCGTGTCGGCCGATGCGGCAGGGCTGTTCCTGCTGCTCTGGGCGCTGCTGGCGCTCACCCTGGCCCTGGGCGCGGCAGCCGCGGGGCGGCTCGCGCAGGTCGTGTACGGGCTGTTGTTCGTGGCGCTGCTGCTGCTCGGGGTCGCGCAGTTCGCGGACGCCGCGACGCTGGGGAAGGTCGCGGGCTGGGTGGCGGCGCTCTCCGGGCTCGTCGCCTGGTGCGGCGCGACGGCGGCGTGGGCGAAGTGGCCCACGGCCCTGCCGCGCCGCGCTGCGGGCGGCCAAGGTGTGACGGCCACCGGCTGAACCGCAACTGCCGGGCCCGGGTCCGGTGTTGGGCACATCGGACCCCGTGAGGGGAAGGGCCCCGCACGCCGTGGTGGCGCGTGCGGGGCCCTTCTCGTACTGCTCGTACGGACAGCGGCTGCTTATTCGACGGTGACGGACTTCGCCAGGTTGCGCGGCTTGTCGATGTCGCGGCCCATGGCCAGCGCCGTGTGGTAGGCGAGGAGCTGGAGCGGGATGCCCATCAGGATCGGGTCCAGCTCGCTCTCGTTCTTCGGGACCACAATGGTGTGGTCGGCCTTCTCCTGCTCGCGGTGGGCGACCGCCAGGATCCGGCCGCTGCGGGCCTTGATCTCTTCGAGGGCGGCGCGGTTCTTCTCCAGCAGGTCGTCGTCGGGGACGATCGCGACCGTCGGCAGCGCGGGCTCGATGAGCGCGAGGGGGCCGTGCTTGAGCTCGGACGCGGGGTAGGCCTCGGCGTGGATGTAGGAGATCTCCTTGAGCTTCAGGGAGGCCTCCAGGGCGACCGGGTAGCCGCGCACGCGCCCGATGAACATCATCGACTGGGCGCCCGCGTAGGCCTCGGCGACCTTCTTGATCTCTTCCTCGGATTCGAGGATCTCGGTGATCTGCGCGGGCAGCTTGCGCAGGCCCTCGATGATCCGCTTGCCGTCGGAGACCGACAGGTCGCGGATCCGGCCCAGGTGCAGGGCGAGCAGCGCGAAGGCGACGACGGTGTTGGTGAAGCACTTGGTGGAGACGACGCAGACCTCGGGGCCCGCGTGCACGTACACGCCGCCGTCGGCCTCGCGGGCGATCGCCGAGCCGACCACGTTCACGACGCCCAGGACGCGGGCGCCCTTGCGCTTCAGCTCCTGCACGGCGGCCAGTACGTCGTACGTCTCACCGGACTGGGAGACCGCGATGTAGAGGGTGTCGGGGTCGACGACCGGGTTGCGGTAGCGGAACTCGGACGCGGGCTCGGCGTCGGCGGGGATGCGGGCCAGGGACTCGATGAGCCCGGCGCCGATCAGGCCCGCGTGGTAGCTCGTACCGCAGCCGAGGATCTTGATGCGGCGGACGCCGCGCGCCTCGCGGGCGTCCAGGTTGAGGCCGCCCAGGTGCACGGTGGAGAAGCGGTCGTCGATCCGGCCGCGCAGGACGCGGTCCACGGCGTCGGCCTGCTCGGAGATCTCCTTGTGCATGTACGTGTCGTGGCCGCCCATGTCGTACGACTCGGCCTCCCACTCCACGGTGGTCGGCGTGGCCGACGTGGTCGAGCCCTCCGTGGTGTACGTACGGAAGTCGTCGGCCTTCAGGGTGGCCATCTCGCCGTCGTCGAGGGTGACGATCTGGCGGGTGTGCGAAACGAGGGCGGCGACGTCCGAGGCGACGAACATCTCCTTCTCGCCGATGCCCAGGACCACCGGGGAGCCGTTGCGGGCGACGACGATGCGGTCCGGGAAGTCGGCGTGCATCACGGCGAGGCCGTAGGTGCCCTCGATGTGGCGCAGCGCCTCGCGGACCTTCTCCTCCAGGGTCTCGGCCTGGGCGCGGGCGATGAGGTGGACCACGACCTCGGTGTCCGTCTCGGAGGCGAAGACGACGCCGTCGGCGGTCAGCTTGGCGCGCAGGTCGTCGGCGTTGTCGATGATGCCGTTGTGGACGACGGCGACCTTGGAGTCGGCGTCCAGGTGCGGGTGCGAGTTCTCGTCGGAGGGGGCGCCGTGGGTGGCCCAGCGGGTGTGGGCGATGCCGGTGGTGCCGGCGAAGCGCTTGGGGACCTTGGCCTCCAGGTCGCGGACCCGGCCCTTGGCCTTGACCATGCGCAGGGCGGCCGACTTGGGGCTGTTGATCACGACGCCCGCGGAGTCGTAGCCGCGGTACTCCAGGCGCTGCAGGCCTTCCAGGAGCAGGGGTGCGACGTCACGCTTGCCGATGTAACCGACGATTCCACACATAAGGACTTGCCCTCCGAGTTGTCTGTGGTGCTGTCCGGTGCCGAGCGGCCCGGTGCGGGCTGCTCAGCCGTAGACGAGGCGGCGCAGTTGGCGGAGCGAGAGCTCCGGCGGTGCGACCGCGCGGTGCGGCAGCTCGGCCGCGATCCGGTCGAAGATCTCCGCGTTCACGGCGCCGCCGGCTTGCAGTTCGCGGTGGCGCCGACGGACGAATTCCTCGGTCGTCTCGTCGAAGTACGCCAGTACGTCGAGCACCACCCGGGCCGCCTCGCCGCGCGGCAGCGCGGTGGAGCGGACCAGATGGTCGATGAGGTCCTCGTGCGGGGACGAGGGAGACGTACGGCGTTCGAGCACCCGTTGATACTGAGGTAACCCGAGGGCTTATGCAAGAATCCTGCCCGATATCGGGCAGGATTCTTCTTGATCGCGTTATTCGGCTCTCTTGGTCTGGACTAAGTCGGAGTCCTGGGCGGGTCAGAGCCGCTTCAGAGCCGCTTCAGGACCGCCTGCTTGGCCGTCGTGAACTCCTCGTCCGTGAGGACTCCGGCCCGGTGCAGCTCGCCGAGTTCACGCAGTCGGCGCAGCAGGGCGTCGTGGTCGTCGGCGGCCGGCGGGGTCGCGTCGGGGGCCGGAGCGGCCTTCTCCAGCACGGGCGCGTCGGCGGGCTCCGCGGTGGCCGCCGGGTGCGGAAGCCGCGCCAGCACCGCGGCGGCGACCAGTGCGGCCGTGTACTCCTTCTTCGAGAGCCCCCACAGGTCCAGGGCGCACGGGTCGTACTTGGGGGAGGGGGACTTCGCCCCGCGTCGGGAGGTGAGGAAGCGGAGGTGGCCGTTCTCCAGGCCTATCGCGGGCAGCCAGTCCACCCCGGTGATCTCCGAGAGGGGGACGGTGACGGGGCCGCCGGAGGACTTGGACTCCTCCGCCTTCCAGTTCCAGGACAGGCGCACCGCGTCCCCCTCGAAGGAGGCCGTGCCGTCCCCGCCGCCGCCCGACACCGGCACCGCAGGACCGGGCAGCAGGAAGCGGTTCACCGGTTCGGAGGGCACCTGGTCGAGCAGCAGTGCGGTGCGGACCTCGTCCACGAAGTACTCGGCGACACCCGTGCGGTCCTGCTCGACGGCGAGGCGGTACGGATCGGCGGCGTCCGGCAGTCTGCCGCCCGCGGCCAGCAGCAGCGGGCAGGCGCCCTCCCGCAGGCGCAGCCGCAGCCCGCCGCCCTTGCGGCCGGGCTCGTAGGCGATGCCGGCCAGGGCGACCAGCGGGACCTCTAGTTCACCCAGGGCCTGGCGCAGCGGATGGATCCTGCCGCCCCGCCCCGGGACGATGCGCACTGTGTCGCCGTCGAAAGTCCACGTACCGTCCTTTTGAAGAATCTCCGCCATACCGGGATTCTCGCACCGGCGTGCGTGCCCAAGGGGTGTTGAATTGGTCTACACCCTTGACCAGGCCGTGACTTGGGCGGTAGCCATGGGTCCTGCTCCACCTCTGTTACGTACATGCCACAGCCGCGCTGCCCCGTCGAAGGGACCGCTTGTGAGACACCGTCGTACGATTCCCCGCCTCCTCGCTCCGATGCTGCTCGTGGCCGTCGCGGGCACGGCCGCCGTCGGCGCTGCGCCCGCTCCCGGCGCGGGGGCGGCCGCCCCGGCCGGGGCCGCCG
>NZ_JBSGZD010000362.1:0-7418 GCF_053610825.1 Streptomyces sp. NPDC054863
GGCTGCGCCTCAGCGCGCGACGGCCCCGGCGAGGCTGCGCCTCAGCGCGCGTCGGCCCTGGCGCGGCTGCGCCTCAGAGCGCCGCCGCGACGGCTCACGCGCGGCTGCGCCTCAGAGCGCCGCCGCCTCCGCCGGTGCCCCCTGGGCGACCACCACCAGGAAGGCGTCCGCGTCCAGGTCCATCACCACCTCCGCCAGACACCCCTCGGCGCGGCGGGCGTGCGCGTATTCCTCTGCGGGCCAGCTGCCGCGCGGGCCGCCGGCCGGGAAACGCCGCAATACAGTGCGGTGCATCTCGCACCCCTCTCGTCCGTGCTCCTGCTGTACTTCTGTGCGCCCAACGAGACTCCGTGACGACGGGTCACGGTCGCAGTCGTCCCGCAGGCGCCCCCGTATCTGCACCGACGCAGTAACCGGCCGTTTGCGTTGCCCGGATCCGGCCACAGGACGGCCACGGTTGTGTGCGGAAACGGCTCCAGGCACCATGCCGTCGGGCCCGGTGTTCGTGGCAGGGTGTTGCGGGCAGTCCACTGGGGGCTACGGCAGAGGGGGACCCGTGATCGTTTGGATCAACGGCGCGTTCGGAGCGGGCAAGACCAGTACCGCGCGCGAGCTGATCGATCTGATCCCGAACAGCACCTTCTACGACCCGGAGGTGATCGGCGCCGGACTCGGCCACCTGCTGCCGCCCAAGCGGCTCGCCGAGGTGAGCGACTACCAGGACCTGCCGATCTGGCGGCGGATGGTCGTGGACACCGCGGCGGCGCTGCTCGCCGAGGTGGGCGGGGTGCTCGTGGTGCCGATGACACTGCTGAGGCAGGAGTACCGGGACGAGATCTTCGGCGGGCTGGCAGCGCGCCGCATTCCCGTACGGCATGTGCTGCTCCAGGTCGACGAAACGATCCTGCGGGAGCGAATAGCGGCCCGCGAGGAGCCCGGCATGTCCGCGGCCGACGCGGAGGTACGGGTACGGCAGTGGGCGTACGACCACATCGAGCCCTACCGCGCCGCGCTCGGCTGGATCACCCGGGACGCGCACGTCGTCGACGGCGGCCGGAGCACGCCGTACGAGGCCGCCGAGCAGATAGCGGAGGCGGTACGGTCCGGGGCCGCCGCGGCCTGCGACATCGTGCAGACGCCCCCGCCGACCGCCGAGACCCTCGCGGCGGGGGTGCTGCTCTTCGACGCCGACGACCGGGTGCTGCTCGTGGACCCGACGTACAAACCGGGCTGGGAGTTCCCCGGCGGAGTGGTGGAGAGCGGCGAGGCGCCCGCGCGGGCCGGGGTGCGGGAGGTCGCCGAGGAGACCGGGATACGGCTCGGACAGGTGCCCGGGCTCCTGGTGGTCGACTGGGAACCGCCACGGCCGCCCGGCTTCGGCGGGATACGGATGCTGTTCGACGGCGGCCGGCTGGAGGACGGGGTGGCGGAGCGGGTGCTGCTGCCGGGACCCGAGCTGCGGGGGTGGCGGTTCGTCACCGAGGAGGAAGCGGCCGGGCTGCTGCCGCCCGACCGGTACGCGCGGCTGCGCTGGGCGCTGCGGGCCCGCGAACGGGGGACGGTGCTCAACCTGGAGGACGGGGTTCCGGTCGGCTGAGGGGTGGGTGCGGGAGGTGCGCACGCCCCGGGCGGCCAGGGGGGGGGGGGGGGGGGGGGGGGGGGGGGTGGGCCGGGAGGGTTCACCCGGCCGTCGACGCCCGCTCCGCCGCGGCGATGAGCGTCGTCGCGGCGTCCTGCGTCAGCGGCTCGCCGTGCCCGAAGCAGACGACGGACGGGGCGAGGGACGCCAGCCTGCGCATGGTGGCCAGCGCCTGCTCGGGGTCCACGTTGAGCACGCCCAGGACGACTTCGTCCGTGGCCGCGACGGCGTCGCCGGTGAACAGCACGCCGTGGTGCGGGAGATGGACGGCGAGGGAGCCGTCCGTGTGGCCGGGCGCGTGCACGATGCGCGCGCCGCCGCCGAAGCCGAGCAGGTCGGCGTCCTCCAGCTCCCGGTCGACCCGGGTGGGCGGCGGCTCGGGCAGCGTCTGCCCGTTCTCGTACAACGGGAGTTCCCGTTCGAGGGGCCGGGGCTTCGGGACGGGTGCGGTGCCGCGGACGACCGGGGCTTCCAGCCGGTGGGCGAACACCTCGGCGCCGTAGCGCTCCGCGAGTTCCTCGGCGGCGCCCACGTGGTCGTGGTGGCAGTGGGTGAGGACGATGCGGCGCAGATGGCGGGGGTCCGCGCCGGTACTCCGTATCGCCTCTTCGATGTCGGCCGCGGCGTCCCGGTGACCGGCGTCGATCAGGGTCAACTCGGCCCCGTCGCGCCAGAGATAGGCCCGGCCGACGGGGAAGCGGAGCATGTGCAGCTGCGGGAGTACTGCTACGAGGTCCATGCGGCGAACGTACGAGAAGACGTACGCCCGCCGCAGGGATCTTCGCTCAGCGCATAGTTCGCTCAGCGCTGATCAGAGCGTTCCGGCAGGGAGTTTGCAGGGAGTTTCAGACCTTCTTGGACTCGGCGTAGTTGGTGAGGAAGACCGCCTCGGCCACCGACAGGCGCTCCAGTTCCTCGGGGGAGACGCTCTCGTTCACCGCGTGGATCTGCGCCTCCGGCTCGCTCAGGCCGATGAGCAGGATCTCCGCCTCCGGGTAGAGCGAGGCGAGGGTGTTGCACAGCGGGATGGAGCCGCCCATGCCGGAGATCTGCATCTCCTCGCCCGGGTACGCGACGCGCATCGCGTCCGCCATCGAGGTGTACGCGGGGCTGGAGGTGTCCGCCTGGAACGGCTGACCCTGGCCGATCTGTTCGACCTCGATCCGCGCGCCCCACGGGGCGTGCGCGTGCAGGTGCGCCGTGAGCAGCTTGGTCGCCTGGGCGGCGTCCTGGCCCGGCGGCACCCGCAGGCTGATCTGCGCGCGTGCGCCGGCCTGCAGCGACGGGGTGGCGCCGACGACCGGCGGGCAGTCGATGCCGATGACGGTGACGGCGGGACGCGCCCAGATGCGGTCGGCGACCGTGCCGGTGCCGATCAGCTCGACACCGTCCCGGACCCTCGCGTCACCGCGGAACTCGTCCTCGGGGTACTGGAGACCGGTCCAACTCCCGTCCGCCACCAGGCCGTCGACGGTCGTCGATCCATCCGCGTCGCGCAGCGAGGCAAGCAGGTGGATCATCGCGGCGAGCGCGTCCGGGGCCGCACCGCCGAACTGGCCCGAGTGCAGGTTGCCTTCGAGGGTGTCGAGGGTGACCCGCAGCATCGTCATGCCGCGCAGGGTGGCCGTCACGGTGGGCAGGCCGACGCGGAAGTTGCCGGTGTCGCCGATGACGATGGTGTCGGCGGTCAGCAGGTCGGGGTGCGCCTCCGCGTACCGCTCCAGGCCGCCGGTGCCCTGCTCCTCGGAGCCCTCGGCGATGACCTTGACGGAGACGGGGACGCCGCCGTTCGCCTTGAGGGCGCGCAGCGCGAGCAGGTGCATGATGAACCCGCCCTTGCAGTCGGCCGCACCGCGCCCGTACCAGCGGCCGTCGCGCTCGGTCAGCTCGAACGGCGGGGACACCCACTTGTCCACTCCGAGCGGCGGCTGTACGTCGTAGTGCGCATACAGCAGTACGGTCGGCGCGCCCTCGGGACCGGGCAGGAAGCCGTACACCGACTGCGTGCCGTCAGGAGTGTCGAGCAGTGCGACGTCCTGGAAGCCCTCGGTGCGCAGGGCGTCGGCGCACCAGTTCGCGGCGGCCTCGCACTCGCTCTTGGGGAACTGCGCGGGGTCCGCCACCGACTGGAAGGCGACCAGCTCGGCGAGCTCCGACTTGGCGCGGGGCATCAGCTCGGCGACGGTCGCGGCGATCGGGTGGGTGGCGGTCATGGGCACGCTCCTCGTGGGTGCGACGGTGGATCGGGACGTGGTCCGCGGCACAGGCCGGCCGGCGTGCGCCGCGTGCTTGCGGTGGGTGGTTGCGTGGGTGCTTCGCGGACAGTTGTGTGTACGGCGAAGACATGACCGATCCTCCCACAGCGGACCGCGCTCCTGCCGCGCCGTAGGATGCCGCAGGAAAGCATGGGGCACGGGTCGGATCAGGAGCAGAAGCACATCGTGAGCAGCGAGAACGCAGACGCCGCAGCAGACGCCGGACACGAGCGGGGCGAGGACGGCGGGCCCGTGTGGGACGTCGTGGTGGTCGGGGCAGGTCCGGCCGGAGCCTCCGCGGCGTACGCGGCGGCCAGCGCCGGGCGGCGCGTCCTCCTGCTGGAGAAGGCGGAACTGCCCCGGTACAAGACGTGCGGGGGCGGCATCATCGGCCCCTCCCGCGACAGCCTCCCGCCCGGCTTCGTACTGCCGCTGCGGGACCGGATCCACGCCGTCACCTTCTCCCTCGACGGGAAGCTGACGCGCACCAGGAAGTCGAGGTCGATGCTCTTCGGGCTGGTCAACAGGTCCGAGTTCGACCAGGCGCTGGTCGAGCACGCGACGAAGGCGGGCGCGGTGCTCCGTACGGGCGCGACGGTCGCCCGCGTCGAGCAGCACGGCGCCGCGGTGCCCGACCGGCGCACGGCCGCGGTCGTGCTCTCGGACGGCGAGACGGTACTGGCCCGGGCGGTCGTCGGCGCCGACGGCAGCGCCAGCCGGATAGGGGCGCACGTCGGAGTGGAGATGGACCAGGTCGACCTCGGCCTGGAGGCGGAGATCCCGGTGCCGAAGACGGTCGCCGAGGACTGGGCGGGCCGGGTGCTCATCGACTGGGGCCCCATTCCCGGCAGTTACGGATGGGTGTTCCCCAAGGGGGACACGCTGACGGTCGGCGTGATCGCGGCCAAGGGCGAAGGGGCCGCCACCAAGCGGTACTTGACGGACTTCATCGCCCGCCTCGGCCTCGCCGGGTTCGAACCCTCCCTCTCCTCCGGGCACTTGACGCGCTGCCGGGCGGCCGGTTCTCCGCTGTCGCGGGGCCGGGTGCTGGTGTGCGGGGACGCGGCGGGACTGCTTGAGCCGTGGACCCGGGAGGGGATTTCCTTCGCGCTGCGGTCCGGACGGCTCGCGGGGGAGTGGGCGCTGCGCATCGCGGAGGCGCAGGACGCGGTCGACGCCCGGCGGCAGGCGCTGAACTACGCCTTCGCCGTCAAGGCGGGTCTGGGCGTGGAAATGGGCGTGGGCAAGCGCATGCTCGCGCAGTTCGAACGCCACCCGGCGCTGCTGCACACCGCCCTCACCGGGCTGCGGCCGGCCTGGAAGGCGTTCGCACGGATCACGAGCGGATCGACGACGCTGGCCGACCTGGTGCGGATGCACCCGATGGCCCAGCGGGTCCTGAACGCGGTGCACAAGTCCGACGCGGTCAAGGCGGCGGGTGCGGGCAGGGCTGACGCGGGCAGGGCTGACGCGGGCGTGAGTGATGCGGGTGTGAGCGATGTGGATGGGGCGGACGCGCACAAGGCGGACGTGGTCGATACGGACAAGGCCGAGGTGCGTAAGCCCGACGCGGGTGAGGCGGACGAGGGCAGGACAGATGTGAACTGAGCCGCCGCCGTTGCCGTCGCGCTGTGGCTGTGGCTGTGGCTGTGGCTGTGGCTGTGGCTGTGGCTGTGGCTGTACCCGACCCGTCGGACCCCTGTGGTCCGGCGGGTCGTTCTGTGTCCCGGGAGCCTGTGTCCGCGGGTCACTTCGTGACGGTGATGCGGAAGACCGGGTGCTTGGGGGCGGCGGCGAGCAGCTCCGCGTCCGTGGAGTCCGCGGTGATGTCGCCGAAGAAGCGGCCCACCTCCCAGCCCCACTTCTTGAGGTACGAGCGCAGGATCAGGGGCTTCTCGGTGTCGGGCACCTCCACCGCGGTGAACTGCTGTGCCCTGCGGCCGACTTGGAGCCTCCCGCCGCCGGCGGCACGCATGTTGCGGACCCACTCGGAGTGGCCGCGGGCCGAGACCAGGTAGGGGCCGCCCTCGTACGGGAGCGGGTTGACCGGGATGCGGCGCCACTCGCCGCTCTTGCGGCCGAGGACGGACAGCTCGGCGGTGCCGAGGATGCTGATGCCGTGCCGGGCGAGCCAGCCGACCGCGCCGTTGAGGAGGTTGTCGAAGCGGCCGGGCCTGACGTAGTGGGTGGCGCTCATGGTGGGGTCCCCTGTCGCTGGATCCGGCGCGGTTGCTGGATCGGTCGTTGCGAGAGCGGTGCTCTCGTTTGTGAGCACCAGTCTGCAATGGGTCGGTCATCCAAAGCAAGAGCAGTGCTCTCTGAGTTGTGCAGTGCTCACGAATCAGATCGGTGCTCTCGTTGTTGTGCAGCGCTCTCCGCCAGTGGCACACTCCTCCCCATGAGCACCATGCGCGGGGCCAGGGAGCGGGCCAGGATCGAAGTCACTGCCGCCATCAAGGAAGAGGCACGCAGACAGCTTGCGGCCGAAGGCGCCGCGAAGCTCTCGCTGCGCGCCGTCGCACGCGAACTGGGCATGGTCTCCTCCGCCCTGTACCGCTACTTCCCCAGCCGCGACGACCTCCTGACCGCCCTCATCACCGACGCGTACGACGCCGCGGGTGCGGCGGCGGAAGCAGCCCTCGCGGCGGCCCCGGACCACGCGGACCACCCGGCGCGGTGGCTCGCCGTGTGTGTGGCGGTACGGCGTTGGGCGCTCGACCACCCCCACGAGTACGCACTCCTCTACGGCACGCCCGTGCCGGGCTACAGCGCCCCGCAGGCCACCGTGGAGCCGGCCGCCCGGGTGGCCGGGGTGCTCATGTCGGTGGCACGCGACGCACACCGTTCCCGGGGGCTCGCCCTGGTGCGCATCCCCGGGGAACTGCGCCCCGAGGCGGAACGGCTCGCCGCGGACATCGCCCCGGACCTGCCGCCGGAGACGGCGGTGGCGTTCGCCGCGGTGTGGGCACAGTTGTTCGGGCTGATCTCCTTCGAGGTGTTCGGGCACTACCACCGGGTGGTCGAGGACCGGGACGCGTTCTTCGCCCACGCGGCGGGGGAGCTGGCGCGGACGGCCGGAGTGCTGCCGCAGGCCTGAGTGCTCCCGCAGGCTGAACGCGGCCGGCAGGGCTGAAATGCGGCCGACCGGGCTGAACGCGGCCGGCAGGGACAGGGTCGAGCACGCTGCCGCAGGCCCGGGCGCGTGGCCGGCGCCCGCCCCGTACCCGCCCCAAACCCGCCCCGTACTCCACCGGGAGTACGAGTGATCACCCCGCCGGGCCGACGCCCGCCCCGCCGTCCCGGTCTAGCGTGGCAGGCATGCCGCGAGACCACACACGCCGAGACCGTCCGCATCCGCACCCGACGGACGGCCGGACCGGCGGCCCCCCGTTCGCCCCGCCCCGCTGGGCCAGGCACTGGGACACCCACCCCGCCGAGCGCCGGCCGGGGATCGCGGGGCTGCCCTGGGCCTCGACCCTCGCCCTCGCCGCGTTCGTCCTCGTCGGTTCCCGGCTGGCCGAGGG
>NZ_JBSGZD010000363.1:0-7360 GCF_053610825.1 Streptomyces sp. NPDC054863
CACCGAAGGGGTGTGCGCTGCCGCCCGCTCTCATACCTCGACGATCAGCTCCCGCAGCCCCCGCATGACGAAGTTCGGCCTGCGCTCCGGTTCTGCCGCCAGCCGCAGACCCGGCGCCCGAGCCAGCAACGCACGCATCGAGGAAGCCAGTTCGATACGGGCCAGGGGGGCGCCGATGCAGTAGTGGATGCCCGCGCTGAAGGAAATGTGGGGGTTCTCCGGCCGGGCCAGGTCCAGTTGCCCCGGCCGCGCAAAGACCGCAGGGTCGTGGTTGGCCGAGCCGAACAGCAAGGCGACTTCCGCGCCCCGCCCGATCTTCACCCCGTCGACCTCGATGTCGTCGAGCACCCACCGTTCGAAGAGCTGCAGAGGGGTGTCGTACCGCATCAGCTCCTCCACCGCCGTGGGCACAAGACCCACCGGGTCCGCCCGCAGCGCCGCCAGTTGCGCCGGATTGCGGAACAGCGCGTACCAGCCGTTCGTGGTGGCGTTCACGGTCGCCTCGTGGCCGGCGTTCAGCAGCAGCACACAGGTGGAGATCACCTCCTGCTCGCTCAGGTGTTCCCCGTCCTCGTGCGCGGCGATGAGCCCGGAGAGCAGGTCGTCACCGGGATCCCTGCGCCGTACGGCGATCAGCTCCCGCAGGTACGAGGAGAATTCGACCGAGGCCCGGACGGCCCGCTCGGCCACCTCGGGCGACGGGTTCAGCTCGTACATCCCGCAGATGTCCGCGGACCAGGGCCGCAACGGCTTCCGGTCCGATGCGGGGATGCCCAGCATGTGCGCGATGACGGCCACCGGCAGCGGCTCGGCGACGGAAGCGAGGAGGTCGCCCCCGCCCTCCGCGACGAGCCCCGCCACCAGCTCGGACGCCAACTCCTCGACGTAGGGGACGAGTTGGGCGACCGTGCGGGGCGTGAAGGCCTTGGAGACCAGGCGGCGGATCCGGGTGTGGTCCGGCGGCTCCAGGTCGAGCATGCAGTGGTCGTTGAGGACGTGGAAGGGCTCGTTCCCGGGTGGCGGTGCGGGGCGGCCGAACTCCTCGTGCGAGAACCGGTGCTGGTACGTACGCCCCAGCCGCCGGTCGCGCAGCAACGCCGACACGTCGGCGTGGTGCGGCACCAGCCACTGCTGCGTCGGCTCGAACCAGTGCACCCGACCCCGCTCGCGCAACGCGGCGTAGGCGGGACAGGGATCGGCAAGGAACTCGGGCGACCACGGGTCGAAATCGGCATCCATGGACGGACGCTAGCCGCCCCGCCCCCGCCATGGCCAGACGGAGCTTCAGGTGACCGTGCGGCCCAGAGAGGCGGCCAGCCGGTCGAGGGGAGGAGCGTCCTCGGACACCGGCTGCGGCGGGCCGAAGGAACCGCCTGCGGTGCGGGGGAGACCGCCGTAGATCTCCGCCACCACGGGAAGGGCGGCCTCGGCCAGAGGGCCGACGCCCTCGAACGGGCGACCGGTGGCCCGTGCCAGATCCCATCCGTGCACCAGCATTTCGATCGTCAGCTGCTCGACGAGCCGCCGCCCGGGAGCAGGCCCGTACCGCTGTTCGAGCATGCCGGGGCGGCGGAATGCCGACCGTGCGGCCCGGGAAGCGGCACGGAACGCTGCCGCGTGGTCGTCACCGAGATGGTCGGCGGCGAAGTCGGAGCGGGGCGCGCCCTCGGCGAGGCCGGCCCACAGCAGGTTCTCCCAGACCAGGTGGTCGAGCAGGATGCGTACGTCCCATGCGGCACACGGCGTCGGTCGGCCGAACTCACCCGGCTCCACGGCCTCGACAAGGGTGCGCACGGCGTCCAGGACGGCTTCGCAGGCGTGGAGCACACCGGCCGGACCCCATGCCTGCTCCCCGGCGTCGTAGATCTCGCCGAGGCCCGCCGCCCGCGTCCCTGGGGCGGGGTTGGCCCGGAGCGCCGTCCTCAGCCATTGACCGGCTGCGGCCAGGCTCGGCCGCGCTGGCCGGCCGTTGATGACGCACAGCAGCTGCCAGTACCGCTCGACGTGGGGCTCGGACGCGGCGTCGAGCTGTTCCAGGAGCAGCCGTCTGGCCCGTACGCCGTCCACGAGCGCGCCGTCGGCAGGCACGGGCTGTGTCGGCATCCATGTGGCGACGACGGTGGCGACCACGGCGTCCGCGGCCGGCGAGTCCGGGGCGATCCCCTGCTGCCTTGCGGCTGTCACCTGCCGGAACCAGTGGTCCGTGACCCGTTCCGCGTCCGCTGCCCCGGAGACGCCCTCCGCGCTGTCGTCCGCAGGGTGTGCGGCCGCGTAGCGGGCCATGCGGCGCAGACCGGCGCGCAGGGCGGGGTCACGGACGAGGCCGCCCAGTTCGAGCCAGGCGTCGACCTGTTCGTCCGTGGGATCGGCGGGAAGCTCCGGAGTGGCCGCCAGCAGGCCCCGCCGGTATGCGGGAACGTCCAGTTCGCCCAGTGTTCCGGTGACGAAGTCGTGGATGACGGCACGGCGTTCGGCGGCGGACATGCGCGCTATTTCGGTCATGAGGGTGAGTCCTTCGGCGGTCGTGTCGCGGCGGGTGACGGAGCGCAGCACGGCCTGCTGCGTGCGCAGGGTGCGGATCTGCGCCTCCAGCGCGTCGACGTGGGCCGCGGCCACCTGGGCCAGCGAGCCCTCCCGTTCCAGTACGTCCCGGACGGCCGCCAGCCCCAGGCCGAGCCCCCGCAGCGTCTGCGCCCATTGCAGACGGGCCAGGGCCTCGGTGCCGTAGAGCCGGTACCCGGCGGGAGTCCGGTGGGACGGGTGCACCACTCCGATGTCGGACCAGTGCCGGATCAGCTTCACCGTCAGCCCGGTCTTGCGGGCCACCTCTCCGATGGTCCAGAACGTGTCGCCGTCGACGTGCATGTACTCCACCTTTGGGTCTCCCACGGGGGGAGAGTCAACTCCCCGGCGCCGCAGCGTCCCCGGGGCGGGTGCCGGTGGTGAATCGCCCGGTGCCGGCGCCGGGGCGGGCGCCGGCGGTGAAGATCCGGTCCAGGTGGTGGTGCAGCACCGCGACCGCGGACTCCTGCTTCCGCTGGCCCACCAGGATGCTGGTGCCCATGGCCGCTGCCATGGCGAGCAGGCTGACGGCCTCCGTGCGCGCGTCGGCGCCGGGGTCGGCCAGTCCTGCTTCCTGGGCCTGTTCGAGCAGGCCCGCGAGGGCGTTCTCGGCGGCGTCGGGATTGTCGATGAAGGGCTGGGCGGCCAGCGCCCCGTCGGTCACGGACAGGATCGCGTAGGAGCTGTAGAGGAGGTGGAAGGTGCGGCTCTCCTCGTCGGTCGGGAGGGAAGCGAGCAGCAGGGCCTCGACGGTCGCGCGCGGGCCCGGATCGGGGCCCGTGGCGGCGAGGCGGGCACCCACACGGGCCGTGAAGCGGTCGGTGAGGTGCTGGAGCCCGTGGAAGAGCAGCTTCTCCTTGGTCTGGAAGTAGTACTGCACGAGGCGGAGCGAGACCCCCGCCTCGGCCGCCACGTCGCGCATCCCGACGGCGTGCAGTCCGCGCCGTCCGGCGACCCGGACGAGTGCCTCGGCGATCTGGGTGCGCCGTTCTTCGTGGTCCACGCGTTTCGGCATGTGCTCCAGTCTCCGCCCGGTGGTGTGGGCTCGCTGTCCGGTTCGTTCCCGTGCATCGGCACCTCGTCATGGTACAGCCGTATCAACATCATGGTACGTTCGTATCACAAAGAATGGATCTTCCCGGAGGTTGCCCCGTGCCCGAGAGCCCGACCCGCACGCGCCGTGACGTCGGCCGCTACGTCAACGACACCCTGCGCGACCGCTACTTCGAGGCCTGTGACGCAGTCTTCGCGATGGGTGCACCGGCCCGCTCCGAGACGGACGTGGAGACCAGCTTCGGCACCACGCACGTCTACCGGTACGGGCCCGCCGACCCGGCCGCCGAGTCCCGCACCCCGGTCGTCCTGGTCCACGGCGCCGGCGGCTGCTCCGCCCAGTGGTACCCCAACACCCCGGCACTCGGCGCCGAACGCCCCGTCTACGCACTCGACACCCCCGGCGACGCCGGCCGCAGCATCCACCGCGAACCCATGTGGCAGCCCGAGCGCGCGGCCCAGTGGATGGACGAGGCGCTCGACGCACTCGGCCTCGACCGGGTCCACCTCGTCGGCTCCTCCTACGGGGGCTGGCTGGTCATCAACCAGGCCCACCGGCGGCCCGGCCGGATCGCCTCGGTCACCGCCCTCGACCCCGGCGGCCTGGAGAAGGTGGGTCTGCGCTTCTTCGTCTGGGTCTTCGCCGGCCTCTTCGCCACCTTCGCACCCAAGGCGCTGCGCCCACGCCTGGCCTCCTGGCTGGAACAGCCCGTCCTCGCCGTCCCCGAACTGCGCACGATGATCCGGGCCGGCGTCAGGGCGTTCCGGATCCGCCGCCCCGCCCCGCCCCGCTGCCGCTGACCGACGAAGAACTGGGCTCGATCCGGGCGCCGTTCTACCTGGTCATGGGCAAGAAGAGCCTGCTCGTACACCCGCAACGGCAGCTCGAACGCGTACCGAGGCTGATACCCGGCGCCCGCGCCGAAATCATCGCCGCCACCGGGCACGGACCGCAGATCGACCACCCGGACCTGGTCAACACCCGGATGCTCGGCTTCATGGACGACGCCGACGCCCTCACCCCGGCCACGGACCGCGACCCTTCCGGCGCGTAGTTCAGCAGGGCGCGGACGGTGCAGAGGGCACACGACGCACTCACACGGCGCGGCCCGCAGCCGGACGGCTGTCCTCCGCACGCCTTCGCCGCTGTGGGCGGCAGCGCCGGGCGGTGTCCCGGCGGGCCGTCCTGAGCCTGCGCATCGTGGTGTGGCAGCGGCGGCTCCACTCGGCGCGGGGGAGCCCGGCGCGCTGCCCGCCCCCGGAGATCAGGGCGTTGACGGGTGCGTGCGGGTCGGCGGCGAGCCCCTTGGCCACCAGGACCCCGACCACCAGCGGGGTCAGGGCCACCGCGAGCGCCGACCCCGCGGTGGTCACGCGGCGCAGGTGCGGGCGGTTGGCGGCGGGCGCGGCGGCCGGGGGCGGTGTGGTCATGCCCGTATTCCAACAGCGGGAGCCCGGCGGGGGATCGGGGCGGATACTCAGGCCGCTGGGCGTGAGGTACTCAGACGGGACGCGGGCAGGCCGGGGGGAGAGGCCGGGCCGCATGAGGGAGTGACCGGGAAGTGACCGGGGCGACAGCGGGCCCGGCAATGGTGATCTTGTGCAGCCGCACCGGTGGCTGCCACCCGGTCGTCCGCGGAGATCCCGTGGAACGGCCGGCAAACCCCTCGGGTGTCCTTCGAATGGGAGAGTCAGTGCACAGGATCGTTCGTACCGCAGCCCTTCCCCTCACCGTCCTCTGCTGGGCGTCGCTGCTGGCGGCCGCCCCCGCGCCCGCCGCGGTTCCGGCCCCGGCCGGTGCGGCACAGGCCCCCGCCGCTGCCGCTCTGAAGGCGGGCTGTTCGGGGCTGGCCACGGCTCCCATCGGTTCCGACTGGCAGCACGGCAAAGCGAACACCTCGACCGCGGGCCACCCCGGCTACATGCAGGGGTACGACCTGGTCCTGCAGAGCAAGGGCGTCGCGCTGGCCGAAGTGAAGGGTTTCAACGAGCAGAACCAACTGGTGTGGTTCTCGGTCCCCGCGATGGACCCCGATTCCCCACACCGGAAGATCTCGGTCGCTTGGGGCAACAACCTCGCCACCCCCGAGATCCGGGTGAAGCCGGCGTTCGGGCAGATGGGAGCCACCGTCACCTTCAACTGCTAGCAGTTTCCCCGACAAGGCCCCGGTTCCTCGGACCCGGGGCCACGTCATGCCATCGCCATCGCCATCGCCATCGCCATCGGCGGAGCGCGTGCGCCGACCCCTGCTCGCCAAGAGCCGACGTCGGCCCCGGGGCGCCGGTGCCGCCCGCTGCTCACCGACCGGCGTCGACCGCTCTCAGCACGGCCGCCACGAGCGGGCCCGCGGATTCGCCGCCCCGGCCGCCGCGCTGCATCACGGCGGCAGCGGCGAGGTCACCGTGCCAGGCCGCGAACCAGCCGTTCGGCTCCTCCTGCCCGATGACCTCCGCGGACCCGGTCTTCGCCCCGACGTCGCCGCGCAGCCCCCGCATGGAGCCGGACGCCGAACCCGAAGTCGCCGTCGTACGCAGCAGGTCCCTCAGCTGCTCGTGCGCAGCGGCATCCAGTGGCCGCCGCGCCGTGGCGAGCGTGCGGTGGTCGAGAGCAGGCGCCACGAGGTACGGCTGTGCGAACCGTCCCGTCCTGGCAGTGGCAATGACCGACGCCATGGTCAGTGGGTTCATCCGCACCTGGCCCTGACCGATCATCGAGGCCGCCTTCGAAGCGGCGTGCTCCACGGGCACGGCTCCGGCGAACGCGGGGACGCCGACCGCCCAGCGCGTGCCGATCCCGAACACGTCCCGGGACTGCCGGGCCAGGTCCTCGTCCGCGACCTTGTCGGCCTGTGTGATGAAGGCGGTGTTGCAGGACGCGGCGAAACTGCTGCGGAACGTACCGCCGCGGATGTCGAAGTCGTCGACGTTGTGGAACTGCCAGCCACCGTACGACGCGGTCCTGGGGCACGGATGCGGCTTGTCCGAAGCGGCCAGCCGCTTCTCCAGCAGCAGCGAACCCGTGATCATCTTCATCGTCGAGCCTGGCGCGAGGCGACCCTCCAGGGCCGTGTTCGGGCCGCCCGCACGGGAGTTGGCGACCGCGAGGATCTCCCCGCTCGACGGCTTGAGCACCACGATCGAGGCGTCGGCGCGCAGAGCGACCTCACGCTCGGCCGCTTTCTGCACCCGTGCGTCGAGGGTGGTCCGCAGCCGCCCGGGCGCGCCCTCGGCGACGGACAGCAGCGCCGCGCCACTCGGTGGTTCGGCATCCGCGCTCCCCGCCGACGGAGGCTCGACGCGCAGCTCGATACGGGGCCTGCCGCCCGCCGTCTTCCCGAACTCCCGCCGCAGAGCGTCCACGACCGGGCCGAGCGAGGGGAACACCCGAGCGTCCAGAGGCCGCCCGTCCCGGTCCACCGCGCTGACCGGAGCGGCCCCCGTTTCCTGCACCGACAGCCGCTTCCCTCTGCCCAGCCGGGGATGCAGAACCCGGGGCTCCCAGTGGACGACCGCCTCGCCGTCCGAGGCCCGTCGCACCACGGTGAGTGCGGTGTCGTACGTCAGGGGCGCGCGAGCCCCCTCGTACGCGAACTCGGCCTTCACCGAGAACGGAACCCGCGCAGCGGCCGGTGCGCCCGCCCGGAGGACCTGGGCCGTGAGGTGCGCATGCTCCTTGAAGTCGCGCAGCGCGGCGCCGGCGGCCTTCGCGTCGTCGGTCCGCCCGGCCGCCGTCGTGGTGTCGCCC
>NZ_JBSGZD010000364.1:0-7350 GCF_053610825.1 Streptomyces sp. NPDC054863
GCACTGGGCCGACCAGTGTACGTCCGGCCAGTGGAACGCGCGTTCCCGTATTGCGTGCACGGTTTCCCGTACCGCGGTTAACGCGCGTTGAAGTACTTCGCCTCCGGATGGTGGATGACGATCGCGTCCGTGGACTGCTCGGGGTGGAGCTGGAACTCCTCGGAGAGGTGGACGCCGATCCGCTCGGGCCGGAGCAGTTCGGCGATCTTGGCGCGGTCCTCCAGGTTGGGGCAGGCGCCGTAGCCGAGCGAGAAGCGGGCGCCGCGGTACTTGAGGTCGAACATGTCCTTCACGTCGCTGGGGTCCTCGCCGGCGAAGCCGAGCTCCGAGCGGACCCGGGCGTGCCAGTACTCGGCCATGGCTTCGGCCAACTGGACGGAGAGTCCGTGCAGTTCGAGGTAGTCGCGGTAGGCGTTGGCCTCGAAGAGCTTGGCGGTCTCCTCGCCGATGCGCGAGCCCACGGTGACGACCTGGAGGCCGACGACGTCGACCTCGCCGGACTCCTCGGGGCGGAAGAAGTCCGCGAGGCACAGGCGGCGGCCCCGGCGCTGGCGCGGGAAGGAGAAGCGGGTGCGCTCGGAGCCGTCCTCGCCCAGGAGGATCAGGTCGTCGCCCTTGGAGACGCAGGGGAAGTAGCCGTAGACGACGGCCGCTTCGAGGAGGCCTTCGGTGTGCAGCTTGTCGAGCCAGCCGCGCAGGTGCGGGCGGCCCTCGGTCTCCACCAGCTCCTCGTAGCTGGGGCCGCCCTTGCGGGCTTCCTTGAGGCCCCACTGGCCCTTGAAGAGGGCGCCCTCGTCGAGCCAGGAGGCGTACTCCTTGAGCTGGATGCCCTTGACGACGCGGGTGCCCCAGAAGGGCGGCTCGGGGATCTTGTTGTCGGTGGAGGTGTCGGAGCGGACCGAGCCCTCGGGCTCCTCCACCTCCAGGACGGCGACGTTCTCCTTCTTGGGGACGCGGCGCTGCTTGAGTTCGGGGAGTACGGCGCCGGGGACGCCTCGCTTGACGCCGATGAGGGCGTCCATCAGACGCAGGCCCTCGAACGCGTCGCGGGCGTAGCGCACTTCGCCCTCGTAGATCTCGTGCAGGTCCTGCTCGACGTACGCGCGGGTGAGGGCTGCTCCGCCGAGGATGACGGGGAAGTCGGCGGCCATCTTGCGCTGGTTGAGCTCCTGGAGGTTCTCCTTCATGATCACCGTGGACTTCACCAGGAGTCCCGACATGCCGATGACGTCGGCGCGGTGTTCCTCGGCGGCTTCCAGGATCGCGGAGACGGGCTGCTTGATGCCCAGGTTGACGACGGTGTAGCCGTTGTTGGAGAGGATGATGTCGACGAGGTTCTTGCCGATGTCGTGGACGTCGCCGCGGACGGTGGCCAGCACGATGGTGCCCTTGCCGTCGTCGTCGGTCTTCTCCATGTGCGGTTCCAGGTAGGCGACCGCGGTCTTCATGACCTCGGCGGACTGGAGCACGAACGGCAGCTGCATCTGGCCGGAGCCGAAGAGCTCGCCGACCACCTTCATGCCTTCGAGCAGCGTGTTGTTGACGATGTCGAGGGCGGGGGCGCCGGTGAGGGCTTCGTCGAGGTCGGCCTCCAGGCCGTTCTTCTCGCCGTCGATGATGCGGCGCTGGAGGCGCTCGCCGAGCGGCAGGGCCATGAGTTCCTCGGCGCGGCCCGCCTTCATCGACTTCATGTTGACGCCGTCGAAGAGCTCCATGAGCTTCTGCAGGGGGTCGTAGCCCTCGGCGCGGCGGTCGTGGATGAGGTCGAGGGCGACCTTGACCTGCTCGTCCTCCAGCCGGGCGATCGGCAGGATCTTGGAGGCGTGCACGATCGCGGAGTCGAGTCCGGCCTTGACGCACTCGTCGAGGAAGACGGAGTTGAGGATGACGCGGGCGGCCGGGTTGAGGCCGAAGGAGATGTTGGAGAGGCCCAGGGTGGTCTGGACGTCGGGGTGGCGCTTCTTGAGTTCGCGGATCGCCCCGATGGTGGCGATGCCGTCCTTGCGGGACTCTTCCTGGCCGGTGCAGATGGTGAAGGTGAGGACGTCGATGAGGATGTCGGACTCCTGCACCCCCCAGTTGCCGGTCAGGTCGTTGATGAGGCGCTCGGCGATGGCGACCTTGTGCTCGACGGTGCGGGCCTGGCCCTCCTCGTCGATGGTGAGCGCGATCAGTGCGGCGCCGTGCTCGGTGGCGAGTTCGGTGACCTTCGCGAAGCGGGATTCGGGGCCGTCGCCGTCCTCGTAGTTGACGGAGTTGATGACGGCGCGCCCGCCGAGCATCTCCAGTCCTGCCTTCAGGACGGGGAGTTCGGTGGAGTCCAGGACGAGGGGCAGGGTGGAGGCGGTGGCGAAGCGGCCTGCGAGTTCCTTCATGTCGGCGACGCCGTCGCGGCCCACGTAGTCGACGCAGAGGTCGAGCATGTGGGCGCCCTCGCGGATCTGGTCGCGGGCCATCTCCACGCAGTCGTCCCAGCGGGCTTCCAGCATGGCCTCGCGGAACTTCTTCGATCCGTTGGCGTTCGTGCGCTCGCCGATGGCGAGGTACGAGGTGTCCTGCCGGAACGGGACGGTCTGGTAGAGGGAGGCGGCGCCCGGCTCGGGGCGCGGTTCGCGGGCCGCGGGGGTCAGGCCGCGGGCCCGGTCGACGACCTGGCGCAGGTGCTCGGGCGTCGTACCGCAGCAGCCGCCGATGAGGGACAGGCCGTAGTCGTTGACGAAGGCTTCCTGCGCGTCGGCGAGGCCCTCGGGGCCGAGCGGGAAGTGCGCGCCGTCCTTGGTGAGGACCGGCAGGCCGGCGTTGGGCATGCACATCAGCGGCGTACGGGAGTGGCGGGCGAGGTAGCGCAGGTGCTCGCTCATCTCGGCGGGGCCCGTCGAGCAGTTGAGGCCGATGAGGTCGATGCCGAGGGGTTCCAGGGCGGTGAGCGCGGCGCCGATCTCGGAGCCGAGCAGCATGACGCCGGTCGTCTCGAAGGCGAGCGAGCAGATCAGCGGCACGCTGACGCCGAGTGCGTCCATGGCCCGGCGGGCGCCGATGAGGCTGGACTTGGTCTGCAGGAGGTCCTGCGTGGTCTCCACGATCAGGGCGTCGGCGCCGCCGGCCAGGAGGCCTTCGGCGTTCTGCTGGTAGCCGTCGCGGATCACGTCGTAGGTGATGTGGCCGAGCGAGGGCAGCTTGGTGCCGGGGCCGACCGAGCCGAGGACCCAGCGGGTGCGGCCGTCCTGGGCGGCGAACTCGTCGGCGACCTCGCGGGCGATCCGGGCGCCGGACTCGGAGAGCTCGACGATGCGGTCGGCGATGTCGTACTCGTTGGCCGCGGAGTGGTTGGCGCCGAAGGTGTTGGTCTCCACACAGTCGACGCCGACCGCGAAGTACTCCTTGTGCACGTTGCGGACGATGTCCGGGCGCGTGAGGTTCAGGATCTCGTTGCAGCCTTCGAGGTCCTGGAAGTCTTCGAGGGTGGGGTCCTGTGCCTGGAGCATCGTGCCCATCGCGCCGTCGGCCACCACTACGCGGGTGGCGAGTGCCTCACGGAGGGCTTCGACTCGGGTGCGGGCGTCGGGCGTGGAGTGCGGCAACGAGGCCATGGATGTGCTCCCAGGGTTGCGACGGCTGTCGGCTTTGCACCCGCCCAGGCGGCGGGCGCACCCGGTCAGGGTAGCGGGGCCGATCCCGGGAGTGTGCAGGTGTCCCGGTCGGCGGACAGTGGTGCCGCACTGGAGGCGGTGGCCTGCGCAGGGCCCGGCGCGCGGTGCGCCGGTGACAGGGGTCGGTAACGGCCGATACTGTTCAGCATTGCCGAACATCGGCTCTTTTGGACTGTTGGACGACTGTGGGACTTCTCGATTCCCTGTGGACTCGGATCCCGGTGGAGGTGTCGGGCGATGGCTCGCAATATCCAGTCGCTGGAGCGGGCGGCTGCCATGCTGCGGCTGCTCGCGGGCGGCGAGCGGCGGCTGGGCCTGACGGAGGTGGCCGCCGCGCTGGGACTTGCCAAGGGGACCGCGCACGGCATTCTGCGCACCCTTCAGCACGAGGGCTTCGTGGAGCAGGACCCGGCGTCGGGCCGCTACCAGCTGGGGGCGGAGCTGCTGCGGCTGGGCAACAGCTTCCTGGACGTGCACGAGCTGCGGGCCCGGGCCCTGGTGTGGACGGACGACCTGGCGCGTTCCAGCGGCGAGAGCGTCTATCTGGGGGTGCTGCACCAGCAGGGCGTACTGATCGTGCACCACGTCTTCCGGCCCGACGACAGCCGTCAGGTGCTGGAGGTGGGGGCGATGCAGCCGCTGCACAGTACGGCGCTGGGCAAGGTGCTGTCCGCGTTCGACCCGGTGGCGCACACCGAGGCGGTGGAGGCCGACCGGGAGCCGTTCACCGCGCGCACCCTCACTTCGGCGGAGGAGTTCGAGGAGGTGCTCGATCTCACCCGGGCGCGCGGGTGGGCCGCCGACGTGGAGGAGACCTGGGAGGGCGTGGCGTCGATCGCGGCCCCCATCCACGACCGGCGGCGGATGCCGGTGGGCGCGGTGGGCATCACGGGTGCGGTCGAACGGGTGCGGCCCGAAGGGGAGTTGAAGCCCGAGCTGGTGGCCGCGGTACGGGACTGTGCGCGTGCGGTGTCGCGGGATCTGGGCGCCGGGCGGTTCTGAGCGCTACGGGGCCGGATCGTCACGCTCTGGGATGCCGGTCACAGAACCCTTGACGCACTGGTAACGGGGGTGAAAACTGCCGTTCATCGGTCGGCATTGTCGAACACCTAACGACATAAGAGTTAGAGTGGGGCACAAGCCGGGAACCGACTGGGCTCTCATCGAGGGTCTGAACCTGGACGAAGGACAAAGGAGTCGCGGGTGTCCAGCCTCGACATCTTCACCGGCGAGACCATCGGTACCGCCGTACTCATCCTGCTGGGCGGTGGCGTCTGCGCGGCGGTCACCCTCAGGCGCTCGAAGGCGTTCAACGCCGGCTGGGTCGCCATCACCTTCGGGTGGGGCTTCGCGGTACTGACCGCTGCGTACATCTCCGCCGGTCTCTCCGGCGCCCACCTGAACCCGGCCGTGACCGTCGGCCTCGCGATCAAGGGCGCGACGCCCTGGAGCGACCTCCCGGTCTACTTCGCCGGTCAGCTGCTGGGCGCGATGATCGGTGCGCTGCTGGTCTGGGCGACGTACGCGGGCCAGTTCCGCGGCCACCTCACCGACCCGGAAGCGGTCGAGCTGAAGAGCGCGAACCCGGGCCAGGTGCACGGGGTGTTCTTCACCTCGCCCGAGATCCGCAACGCCGCGCAGAACCTGGTCACCGAAGTCATCGCCACCGTCGTGCTGGTGCTGGCGATCCTCACCCAGTCGACGATTCCCGGCGTGTCCGCCGACGACCCCAAGGGTCCCGGCGTCATGGGCGCGATGATCACCGCCTTCGTCGTGGTCGGCATCGGTCTCTCCCTCGGCGGTCCGACCGGCTACGCCATCAACCCGGTCCGTGACCTCGGCCCCCGCATCGTGCATGCTCTGCTCCCGCTGCCCAACAAGGGCGGTTCGGACTGGGGCTACGCCTGGATCCCCGTGGTCGGCCCGCTCCTCGGCGGCGCCATCGCGGGCGGGATCTACCAGCTCGCCTTCGCCTGATCCGCCAAGCTGCGATCTGCAAGCTGCGATCCGTACGACACAAGACTTCGAGGAGCACACCGTGAGCGACGCACACACCACCGGCCCGTTCATCGCGGCCATCGACCAGGGCACCACCTCCAGCCGCTGCATCGTCTTCGACAAGGACGGCCGGATCGTCTCGGTCGACCAGAAGGAGCACGAGCAGATCTTCCCCAAGCCGGGATGGGTCGAGCACGACGCGACCGAGATCTGGGAGAACGTCCAGGAGGTCGTCGCCGGGGCGGTCGTCAAGGCGGGCATCTCCGCCGCCGACGTCAAGGCGATCGGCATCACCAACCAGCGCGAGACCACGATGATGTGGGACAAGGCGACCGGTAAACCCGTCCACAACGCCATCGTCTGGCAGGACACCCGCACCGACGCCCTGTGCAAGGAGCTCGGCCGCAACGTCGGCCAGGACCGCTTCCGCCGCGAGACCGGCCTCCCGCTGGCCTCCTACTTCGCCGGTCCGAAGATCCGCTGGCTGCTGGACAACGTCGAGGGCCTGCGCGAGAAGGCCGAGGCCGGGGACATCCTCTTCGGCACCATGGACTCCTGGGTCATCTGGAACCTCACCGGCGGTGTGAACGGCGGCGTGCACGTCACCGACGTCACCAACGCCTCGCGCACCCTGCTGATGAACCTGCACACGATGGCCTGGGACGAGAAGATCCTGACGTCCATGGACATCCCGGCCGCCGTCCTGCCGGAGATCAAGTCTTCCGCCGAGGTGTACGGAACCGCCGCTTCCGGTGTCCTGGCGGGTGTGCCGGTCGCGTCCGCGCTCGGCGACCAGCAGGCGGCACTGTTCGGCCAGACCTGCTTCTCCGAGGGCGAGGCCAAGTCGACGTACGGCACCGGCACGTTCATGCTGATGAACACCGGTGAGGAGCCCGTCAACTCGTACAACGGCCTGCTGACGACCGTCGGCTACCAGATCGGCGACCAGAAGCCGGTCTACGCGCTGGAAGGCTCGATCGCGGTCACCGGTTCGCTGGTGCAGTGGATGCGCGACCAGATGGGCATGATCAAGACCGCGGCCGAGATCGAGACGCTGGCCTCCAGCGTCGAGGACAACGGCGGCGCGTACTTCGTGCCCGCGTTCTCCGGTCTTTTCGCCCCGTACTGGCGCTCCGACGCCCGCGGTGTGATCGCGGGTCTCACCCGGTACGTCACCAAGGCGCACATCGCGCGCGCCGTGCTGGAGGCGACGGCCTGGCAGACCCGTGAGATCACCGACGCCATGACCAAGGACTCGGGCGTCGAGCTGACCGCCCTGAAGGTCGACGGCGGCATGACCTCCAACAACCTGCTGATGCAGACCCTGTCGGACTTCCTGGACGCCCCCGTCGTCCGTCCGATGGTCGCCGAGACCACGTGTCTGGGCGCTGCGTACGCGGCCGGCCTCGCGGTCGGCTTCTGGTCGAGCACCGACGAGCTGCGCGCCAACTGGCGCCGGGCCGCCGAGTGGACGCCGCGCATGGACGAGGCCCAGCGCGACCGCGAGTACAAGAGCTGGCTCAAGGCCGTCGAGCGCTCCATGGGCTGGCTCGACGAAGAAGAAGTCTGAGGCAGATCCGCGGCGGATCGACAGGGATCCGCCGCGATCCGCAGAACTAGATCTGTTCCAGAGATCTGAAGAGGAGCAAGCGACATGACCACCCTGCAGAGCGGCCCGACCCACGGGGCGCGACCGGACGAC
>NZ_JBSGZD010000365.1:0-7286 GCF_053610825.1 Streptomyces sp. NPDC054863
ACCGCGCCGCCGCCCGCCGACCGGTGGAGCAGAGGTCGGCGGACGACGGCGCGGTGAGCGTCCCCCGGCGGCGGTGAGCGCCGCTCGGCGGCCCCGTGAGAGGCCCTCGCTCAGTGGTCGTGGACCGTGTTCGTCGCGGCGATCTTCTTCCACGACTTCGGCTGCACGGGCTTCGACTGCGTGCCCGCGGCGGAGTACGACCGGGCGATCCTCGACTCGGCGGCGGCCGGGGCCGCGGGCTTCTCGGGCTGGTACAGCCAGGTGTCGAAGAGCTCCGCGAGGGGCTTCTTCGAGATCTTCTCCGCGTACTTCACGAAGTCGGAGACCTTGGCGTTGCCGTACGCGTACTGCTTCGGCCAGCCCTTGAGGATCTGGAAGAAGGCGTCGTCGCCGATCTCGTTGCGCAGCGCCTGGATGGCCAGTGCGCCCCGGTCGTAGACGGCGATGTCGAACTGCTTGTCCGCACCCGGGTCACCGGGCTTGACCTGCCAGAACGGGTCCGAGGCCGGGCGGGAGGCATAGGTGTAGTCGGCCAGCTCCTGCGCCGTGCCCTCGCCCTCCTTCTCCGACCACAGCCACTGGCTGTAGCGGGCGAAGCCCTCGTTGACCCAGATGTCCTTCCAGTGGTGCACGGAGACGCTGTCGCCGTACCACTGGTGGGCCAGTTCGTGCACGACGACCGAGACGTTGGCGCCGTTGGCGAACTGCCTGGGGCTGTAGAACGGGCGGGTCTGCGTCTCCAGCGCGAAACCACTGGTCACGTTCGGGACGTAACCGCCGATCGCGTTGAACGGGTAAGGACCGAAGACGCCCTCCAGCCACTCGACGACCTCCGCCGAACGCTCGATGCTCGCGCGGGCCGCACCGTCGTTGTCGCCGAGGTCCTTGCTGTACGCGTTGAGGACCGGCAGCCCCGACTCGGTCTTGTCGGTGGTGATGTCGAACTTGCCGACGGCGAGCGTGGCCAGGTAGGAGGCCTGCGGCTTGTTGGAGCGCCAGGCGAAGCGGGTCCAGCCGAGCTTCGAACTCTGCGACTGCAGCACGCCGTTGGAGATCGCCTGGTGCCCGTCCGGCACCGACACCGACACGTCGTACGTGGCCTTGTCGAGCGGGTGGTCGTTGCTCGGGAACCACCAGGCGGCCGAGTCCGGCTCCTGCGCGGCGACGCCGCCGTCCGGGGTGCGGGCCCAGGCGGTGTAGCCGCCGATCTTCACCTCGGAGGGCTTGCCGGCGTACTTGACGACGACCGAGGCCGCCTTGCCCTTCTGCAGCGGCGTGACCGGAGTGACGACGAGCTCCTGCTCGCCCTCCTTGACGAACTTCGCCTTCTTGCCGTTCACCCGCACCTCGCTGACCGCGAGACCCAGGTCCAGGTTGAAGCGCGACAGATCCTGCGTCGCGGTGGCGACGAGGGTGGCCGTGCCCTCCAACAGGTCGGTCTTCGGCTGGTACTTCAGACGAAGGTCGTAATGGGAAACGTCGTAGCCGCCGTTGCCGCTGGCCGGGTAGTAGGGGTCGCCGATGCCCGGCGCGCCCGGGGAGAACGAGGCGGCCGATGCCGGGATCGCCAGCAGCAGGGTGGCCGCGACGAGCACGCCCGGGGCGATGATTCTGCGGTGCACGAGTGCTCCAAGTGGTCAGGTGGAACGATCTGTTGGCACTCTATTCAGCCCCTCGGCCACCAGTCATGTCCATGGTCGCTGCTGTCACACGATCGCCATACGGCCGACATGTGACCCCGTATCCCATTTGACTTCCCGCACCGCGGCGGGCTCCCTCCTGCCCTCTTTTGCACAGGAGTTGACCGCGTTACCGTCCGCCCATGCCGATAGCTGCGCGGGCCAGGCGCCCGATATGGAGAACGCTCGTCCCCATGACCGTGGCCGCGATGACGGCCGTGCTGCTCACCCCGTCGGGTGCGACGGCGGATCCGGACCCGACGGCCGACCGCGTCCGCGAGAGCAAGCCCGTCTACGCGTACGACAAGGCCATCCGTGAGTCCGTCTGGGTCGACACCCGGGTGGACGGCGACAAGGACGGCAGGACGGACCGCGTCGCCGTCGACATCGTCCGCCCCCGCGAACTCGACCGCTCGGGCCGCCGCATCCCGGTGATCATGGACGCCAGCCCGTACTACTCCTGCTGCGGACGCGGCAACGAGAGCCAGAAGAAGACCTACGACGACCGGGGCAACCCGGTCCAGTTCCCGCTCTTCTACGACAACTACTTCGTGCCGCGCGGCTACGGCTACGTCGCCGTCGACTTCACCGGTACCAACCGCTCCGACGGCTGCGTCGACATCGGCGGCCGTTCCGAGGTCGCCTCCGCCAAGGCCGTCATCGACTGGCTGAACGGCCGCGGCACCGGCTACACCACCCGCACGGGCACCGAGCGCACCCGGGCGGGCTGGTCCAACGGCAGCACCGGCATGATCGGCAAGAGCTGGGACGGCACGGTGGCCAACGGCACCGCCGCCACCGGAGTCAAGGGCCTCAAGACGATCGTGCCGATCGGCGCGATCTCCTCCTGGTACGACTACTACTTCCAGCAGGGCGCCGACCTCTACGACGGCGGACCCGAGGACCTCGCCGGGTACGTCGAGAGCAAGGAGGCCGCCGCCCGCTGCAAGCCGATGAAGAAGTACCTCGCCGACGGCGCCCCGCTCAACGGCAACCGCACCGACATGTGGGACGACCGCGACTTCGTGCCGGACGCGAGCAAGGTGCGGGCCAGCGTCTTCGCCGTGCACGGCATGCAGGACCTCAACGTGCGCATGAACCACTTCGGCAAGTGGTGGGACGCCCTCGCCGATCAGGGCGTCGAGCGCAAGGTGTGGCTGTCGCAGACCGGGCACGTAGACCCGTTCGACTTCCGGCGGGCCGAGTGGGTGAAGACCCTGCACCGCTGGTTCGACCACGAACTCCTCGGCTACGACAACGGCATCGACCGCGAGCCGATGGCCGACATCGAGCGCGCCCCCGACCGGTGGTCCACCGACAAGGTCTGGCCGCCGCGCTCCACCGACTCCACCAGGATCCGCCCGCAGAAGGGCGGCTCGCCCGGCGTCGGCACCCTCGGCCTGAAGCCCTCGAAGCCCGGCGCGGTGGAGACCTTCACCGACGACCCGAAGCTCGACGAGACCGCCTGGGCCGCGAAGATCGACACCGGCACTCCGGAGAAGGCCGGCTTCGCCACCGGGCCGCTCTCCCGCGACCTGCGCCTCTCCGGCTCGGGCAAGGTCACCCTCGCCGTCACCCCCTCCACCACCAGCGCCCACCTGAGCGCCGTCCTGGTGGACCTCGGCCCCGACACCATCCGCAACTACGGAGCGGCCGGCGAGGGCATCACCACCCTCCCCGAGCGCACCTGCTGGGGCCCCAGTACCCCCGGCGACAGCTCCTGCTTCAAGGAGACGAAGGCCGACCCGGTCGACGTCGGCTTCACCGTCTTCAGCCGCGGCTGGGCGAGCCTCGCCCACCACAAGGGCGACGGCAGGGCCCGCCCGCTGACCCCGGGAAAGAAGTACGAGATCACCATCGACCTCGCCGCGTCCGACCACGTCGTCCCGGCCGGCCACCGGCTCGCCCTGATCGTCGGCGGTACGGACGCCGGACTGGTCGAAGCCCCCGACACCCGCCCCACCCTCGGCGTCGACCTCGCGGGTACGTCGGCGAAGCTGCCCGTGGTCGGCGGCGACCGCGCCTTCGCCCGGGCCACCTCCGGCAACGCGGTGGCAGCGCCGCTGTCGCCCGGCGCACGCGACGGGGTTCCCGTGCCGCAGAGCATCTCCCGGATGCCGGGGGCCCAGCGATGAGGACCCGCGTCCTAGGGACGCTCCTCGGTTCGGTGGCCCTCGCGGTGCCGCTGGTGGCCGCTCCCGCCCAGGCGGGGGACTCCGGCCGCACCCCGCCCCGTACCGGATTCGAAACCACGCACGGCGCCCGCTGGACCACCCAGCCCGAGGAACAGGAGTTCCTGGCAGCCGTCGACCGCGACAGCTCCCGCGTCTCCGTCTCCACGGTCGCCACCACCAAACAGGGCCGCCCGGTCCAGCTCGTCGCCGTCGGCGAACGCAGGCGCACCGCCTCCACCGTGCTCCTGGTCTGCAGTCAGCACGGCAACGAGCCGTCCGGGCGCGAAGCCTGCCTCAGCAAGGTCCGTGACCTGGCGTACGCCAAGGACGACCGGACCCGCGACTTCCTCCGCAGGACCACGGTGCTCGTCGTCCCGACCGCCAACCCGGACGGCCGCGCCGCCGACACCCGGGGCAACTCCGACGGCGTCGACATCAACCGCGACCACATCGCGCTGGCCACCGCCGAGGGCCGCGCCATGGCGGCCGTCATCCGCGACCGCAAGCCCGACCTGATCTACGACCTCCACGAGTACGGAGCCACGCCGCCCTTCTACGACAAGGACCTCTTCGACCTGTGGCCGCGCAACCTCAACACGGACGCCCACGTCCACGCCGAGTCGAAGAAGCTCTCCGCGGACCACGTACGCCCCGCCGCCCACGCCTCCGGCTTCAGCACCGGCACGTACGGCATCTGGACCGACCCGGTCACCGGTGAACCCACCCAGCAGGTCGCGGGCGACGGGCAGGAGCGCATCCTGCGCAACGCGGCCGGAATCAAGCACTCCGTCGGCCTGCTCATCGAGAGCCGCGTCGACGCGCTGAGCGAGGCCGAGAAGCAGGACCGGGCCCTCAACCAGCGCCGCAGGGTCGCCTCCCACACCGCCTCCCTCTCGGGCGCACTCGCGTACGTGGAGGAGCGGCGCGGCTCCGTCGAGAGGGCCACCACCGGAGCGCGGCTGGCGGGATTCGCCGACCGGGGGCCCGTCTATCTGGGTGGCGCCGACAACGATCCCGCCGAGCCCTCCGAAGTGCTCGCCGACCCGCCCTGCGGCTACCGGCTGACAAAGGCTCAGCTCACCGACGTACGGGACGAACTCTCCTTGCACGGCGTTGCGTTCACCCCGGCGCGAGGGGGTGCGTACGTACCCTTGCGGCAGTCGCAGCGGGGCCTGATCCCTCTCCTGCTCGACCCAAAGGCCGCATACCGTCTCACAAGTGGCCAACCCGACACGCGCTGTTAGCAGACCGTGACGTGCGTCACCTGTGATACCGGGTAGCGGCAGGGAATCCTCCCGACCCGAAAGGTGACCACGTGTCCCACGACCAGCCGTCGGACGACCGGGCAGATTCGCCAGTCATGGCGGACCTGCCCGGCAGCCCGCACACCACTCACAGGCCACACACCGACCGGATCGTGTTCGGCGTCACCGCCGCGCTCACGCTCGCGTTCGTCCTGTGGGGCGCCCTCGCCACCGAGTCCCTGGAGGACGTCTCCGGCAAGCTGCTCGACGGCCTTGTCCACAACGGTGGCTGGGCGTTCATACTGGCTGCGTCCGCCTTCGTGGTCTTCGCCCTGTGGCTCGCGGTGAGCCGGTACGGGAAGATCACCCTCGGCGAGGAGGGCGAGAAGCCCGAATTCAAGACGGTCTCCTGGGTCGCGATGATGTTCAGCGCGGGCATGGGCATCGGCCTGATGTTCTACGGCGTCAGCGAACCCCTGGGCCACTTCGCCACACCCCCGCCCGGCACGCACCCCGCCGAGGCGGCGGATGCCATGCAGACCGCCATGGCCACCACCCTCTTCCACTGGACGCTGCACCCGTGGGCGATCTACGCGGTGGTCGGCCTGGCCATCGCGTACAGCACCTTCCGTCGTCGCCGCAGGCAGACGATCAGCGCCGTCTTCACCCCGCTCATCGGTGAGAAGCACGCCAACGGCGGCGTCGGCCGCTTCATCGACATCCTCGCCATCTTCGCGACGCTCTTCGGCTCGGCGGCCTCGCTGGGCCTGGGCGCGCTCCAGATCGGCAGCGGAATGAAGGAGCTCGGCTGGATGGAGAAGGCGGGCACCGGCCTGCTCGTCTCCATCATCGCCGTCCTCACGGTCGCCTTCGTGGCCTCCGCGGTCTCGGGCGTCGAAAAGGGCATCCAGTGGCTCTCCAACACCAACATGGTGCTGGCACTGCTCCTGGTCGTCTTCGTCTTCATCGCGGGACCGACCATCTTCGTCCTGGACCTCGTCCCCACCTCCATCGGCGCCTACCTGGGTGACCTCCCGCAGCTCATCGGCCGCACCGAGGCCACCGGCGGCGAGGGCGTCGCCACCTGGCTGAGCAGCTGGACGGTCTTCTACTGGGCGTGGTGGATCTCCTGGACGCCCTTCGTGGGCATGTTCATCGCCCGCATCAGCAGGGGCCGTACGATCCGCCAGTTCGTCGGCGGCGTCATCCTGGTCCCCAGCACGGTCAGCCTGATCTGGTTCGCCGTCTTCGGCGGTTCGGCGATGAAGCTGAAGGACCAGGGCCGGCTGGCGGACGAGTCGACCCCCGAGGGCCAGCTCTTCGGCCTCCTCAAGGAGTTCCCGATCGCGACGGTGACGAGCGTCCTCGTCATGATCCTGGTCGGCATCTTCTTCGTCTCCGGCGCGGACGCCGCCTCCATCGTGATGGGCACGCTCTCCCAGAAGGGCTCCTTCGAGCCGACCAAGCTGGTCGTCGTCTTCTGGGGCGTCGTCACCGGAGCGGTCGCCGCGATCATGCTCCTCATCGGCGACGGCGAGGACGACGCCCTCAAGGGCCTGCAGAACCTCACGATCCTCGTCGCGGCACCCTTCGCGCTGGTCATGGTCGGCATGTGCTGGGCCCTGATGCGCGACCTGCGCAGGGACCCGCTGATCGTCCGGGGCGAAATGGGTGTCGAAGCGGTCGAGGCGGCCGTCATCGAAGGCCACAAGAAGTACGAAGGCGACTTCGAGATCCGCATCGGCCCGGGCAACGGCACGGACACCCCGCCGGAGAACGAGGGAGCGACGAAGGTGCTCTGAGACGAAACGGAGGGCCGGCCCCCACCCCGGCCCTCCGGCGCCCTGCCCCCCCCCGGATATCCGGCCCCTTGCCCTGGCCTCGGATGTCCGGCCCGTGGCCCCGGGCCCGACTTCGCCCCCGGCTTCCTGACCTTGGCCTTGGCCCTGGCCCTGGCCCTGGCCCTGGCCCCGGCCTTGGCTCCGGCCCCGGCCTTGGCCTCGGCCCCGGCCTTGGCCTCGGCCCCGGCCTTGGCTCCGGCCCCGGCCTTGGCTCCGGCCCCGGCCTTGGCTCCGGCCCCGGCCTTGGCCCTGGCCCCGGCCTTGGCCCCGGCCTCGGCCTTGGCTCCGGCCTTGGCTCCGGCCTTGGCCCCGGCCCCCGCCGGGGCTGCGGCGGCGGCCTTGGCTCCG
>NZ_JBSGZD010000366.1:0-7278 GCF_053610825.1 Streptomyces sp. NPDC054863
CCTCCACCCCGGGTGGAGGGCCTTACGCACAAAGTCCGCCTGCCCGTCCGTGCTTCTGTCCGTACAGGCCCCGTCCGTGCGTCTGGCCGTACCAGCACGGTCAGGAGCGGTCCGCGTCAGTCCTGCCCGTACCGCGGGTCCACGGACTCGGGCGCCAGCCCCAGCAGTTCCGCGACCTGCTCCACGACGATCTCGTGCACCAGCAGCGCCCGCTCGTCCCGGCTCTTGGTACGGATCTCCACCGGCCGCCGGTACACCACCACGCGCGCGGGACGGCCCTCCTCGGCCGACAGCACCCCACCGAGCGGCACCGGCTCGTCCGTCCACCCGTCGGGCCCGTCCGGGCCGCCCGCGGGCGGCACGTCGAGCACCAGGAAGTCGACCTCGGCGAGCTGCGGCCAGCGCCGCTCCAGCCGCTCCACGGAGTCCTGTACGAGATCGCCGAAGGCCTCCGCCCTGCTGGACGAGAGCGGCACCTGGGGCGGCGCCACGGGGCCGCGCATGCCGCGGCCGTGGCGGTCGCGCCTGCGCGGCCCGGTGCGGCCCGCGGGATGCGGATCGGCAGGGCGGGGCCCGACGGGGAGCGACTCGGGAGAACGGGGCGGTCCGGAACTGTCCATCACTGACGCAGCGTAGCTCTCCCGGCCGCACGGTGATCCGGCTCCCGGCCGGGCACTCCGCATGGCACCGAATGATCATTTCAGCCAAGTACGGGCTCGTTTTCACGCCCCTCAATGACCGCACGACTCACCCTGATTGACCTCCTTTGTCGTCATCGGAGACCGAAACGGAACCGGCGCTCCCTTGCCGGCCCCGGTCTCCCCGCAGGTCAGGCCCGCCGCCCGGGGGACGGGCCTGACAGGGGTCGGCGGACGACACGGTGGGGTGAGGCCGGGGGAGAGTCGTCGCGGCCCGTTCAAGAGTGCGGTACCGTCCAACGTCGTGAGCCCTGTACGTCGCTGTTCGCGCACCGCGTGCGGTCGTCCTGCCGTCGCGACACTGACGTACGTCTACGCGGATTCGACCGCAGTCCTCGGTCCGCTCGCCACCTATGCCGAGCCCCACTGCTACGACCTGTGTGCCGAGCACTCGGACCGGCTGACCGCGCCCCGCGGCTGGGACGTGCTGCGCCTCTCCGACGGCTCCGCCCCGGCCCGGCCCAGCGGCGACGACCTCGAAGCCCTCGCCAACGCGGTCCGTGAGGCCGCCAGGCCGCACGAACGCCCCGCCGACCCCGACGCCAACAGCGCGCGCACGGCGAATCCCGCGTCCCCCTCCGCCGCCCGCCGCGGCCACTTGAGGGTGCTCCGCTCTCCCGAATAGGGGCCCCGGGAGAAGTCAACGTACGGTCCACAGACCCCCCGAACGGGTAGTTTGGGGCGACCGAACAGGACTTCCAGGAGGGGTGGCCGTGGCTGCTGATCTGTCACAGATCGTGAAGGCGTACGACGTACGTGGGGTGGTCCCGGACCAGTGGGACGAAGACCTCGCGGAACTGTTCGGAGCCGCCTTCGTACAGGTCACGGGAGGCGACGCGATCGCCGTCGGCCACGACATGCGCCCCTCGTCGCCCGGCCTCGCGCGCGCCTTCGCACGCGGCGCGGCAGCACGCGGCGCGGACGTCACCGAGATCGGCCTCTGCTCGACGGACCAGCTCTACTACGCCTCGGGCGCACTGAACCTGCCGGGCGCGATGTTCACCGCCTCGCACAACCCGGCGCAGTACAACGGCATCAAGATGTGCCGCGCGGGCGCCGCCCCGGTCGGCCAGGACACCGGCCTCGCGGAGATCCGCGCCCTGGTCGAGGAGTGGTCGGAATCCGGAGCACCCGCTCCTTCCCCCACCCCGGGAACCCTCACGCGGCACGACACGTTGACGGACTACGCGGCCCACCTCCTCTCTCTCGTCGACCTCTCCTCGATCCGCCCCCTCAAGGTCGTCGTCGACGCGGGCAACGGCATGGGCGGCCACACGGTCCCCACCGTCTTCGAGGCCCTCCCCGTCACCCTCATCCCCATGTACTTCGAGCTGGACGGCACGTTCCCGAACCACGAGGCGAACCCGCTCGACCCGAAGAACATCGTCGACCTCCAGGCCCGGGTCCTCGCCGAGGGCGCCGACCTCGGCCTCGCCTTCGACGGCGACGCGGACCGCTGCTTCGTCGTCGACGAGCGCGGCGAAGGCGTGTCCCCCTCCGCCGTCACCGCTCTGGTCGCCGCCCGCGAGCTCGCCCGCAACGGCGGCAGCGGCACGGTCATCCACAACCTGATCACTTCCTGGTCGGTCCCGGAAGTCGTTCGCGAGCACGGCGGCACCCCCGTCCGCACCCGTGTCGGCCACTCCTTCATCAAGGCCGAAATGGCCGCCTCCGGCGCGATCTTCGGCGGCGAGCACTCCGCGCACTACTACTTCAAGGACTTCTGGAACGCGGACACGGGCATGCTCGCCGCCCTCCACGTCCTGTCGGCCCTGGGCGGTCAGCCCACCCCCCTCTCCGCCCTCCTCTCCTCGTACGACCGCTACGTCGGCTCCGGCGAGATCAACTCCACCGTCGAGGACCAGGCCGCCAGCACGGCAGCGGTCTCCGCCGCCTTCGCCGGCCGCGACGACGTCACCCTCGACCACCTCGACGGCCTGACCGTCTCCGCCACCGACTGGTGGTTCAACCTCCGCGCCTCGAACACGGAGCCTCTGCTCCGCCTGAACGTCGAAGCCCGCGACGAACCCACCATGCAAAAGATCCGCAACCAAATCCTGACCCTGATCCGCTCCTAACCCCCCCGGCCCCCAACGCCACACACCCACCACCACCGCCACCGCCGTCTCCTTGGGCACAGGGGCCGCCCCCTGGGACGGAACGGGTGGGCAAGGGGGCGGCCCCCACGCGGAGCACGCCCCCTCCCGACCGCACACCCTCGCCACCACCCACCACCCACCACCCACCACCCACCGCCCGACCGCCCCGCATCCCACCGTCCACCGCCCGACTGCCCCGCATCCCACCACCCCGCGCCCGACCGCCCCACGAGACGCCCCGCGCCCTGCCCCACCACCCGGCTCCCCACAAGACGCCCCGCTGCACCCGCTCCACCCCGCCCTCCCGAGGGCCGCCTCCCTCACACCGTCCGGCAAGCCCCACCCCACCGGCGGTACGCTGACCTCGCCCAATCCGCATGTCTGAAGGGACCACCCCATGCCGCTCGAAGCCGGCCTCCTGGAGATCCTCGCCTGCCCGGCCTGCCACGCCCCCCTCGGCGACGAGACGGCCGCGGACACCCCGGAGCTGATCTGCACCAGCAAGGACTGCGGGCTCGCCTACCCGGTCCGGGACGGCATCCCGGTCCTCCTCGTCGACGAGGCCCGCCGCCCGGCCTGACCGGAACGCTGCCCCGGCAGCACGCCCCGCCCTCGGATCGTCGGCCAGCCGCCAGCCGCCAGCCGCCAGCCGCCAGCCGCCAGCCGCCAGGCCCCGGCGGCCAACGCCCGTCCCTCCGGCGGCACCGCAAGACCGCCGAACCCACCACCCGGGCACTCGTCCCGCAAGTCAAGTCCCAGTCCGCGCAAGGCGATCGGAGGCTTCACCCCATGCTCGACGAGTCGCTGCTAGACGCCCCGGAAGCTCTGGCCCGTGCCGACCACCGCGGTCTCCTCCGCGGCGCGGCCGAGGCCGGAGCCCGGGTACGCACCGCAGCCCGGCACGCCACCGAGGCGGGCCTGGCCGGTCTCAAGCCGGAGGGCCGCCCCCGCGCCGTACTGATCGCGGGCCCCGGCGTCGCCGCCACCGGAGTGGCCGACCTGCTGACCGCGCTCGCCGGAGCCTCCTGCCCGGTGACGAGCCTGCACCCGACCGGTGTCGCCCCCGCGGCCGGCGCCCTGCGCTGGACGCTCCCCGGCTGGGCGGGCTCCGTCGACCTTCTCCTGCTCGTGACGACGGACGGCGCCGAACCAGGCCTCGCCCTCCTCGCCGAGCAGGCCTACCGTCGTGGCTGCACGGTCGTCGCGGTGGCCCCCCAACGCTCCCCGCTCAGCGAGTCCGTCGGCGGAGTGCACGGCCTGGTCGTCCCGATGGCGACCGCTCCGTACGAGGAGTACGACGCGGGCACCACCGCGGGCCCCGGCCCGCTCTGGGCGCTGCTCACCCCGCTCCTGGTCCTCCTCGACCGGCTCGGCCTGCTGTCCGCGCCCCCGGAGACGCTCCAGCTCGTCGCCGACCGCCTCGACCAGACCGCCGAACGCTGCGGCCCCGCCATCGCCACGTACAGCAACCCGGCCAAGACCCTCGCCGCCGAACTCGCCGACTCGCTCCCGCTCGTCTGGACGGAGGGCGCCCTCGCAGGCCCGGCCGGCCGCCGGTTCGCCGCCGTCCTCGCCGAACTGGCCGGCCGGCCCGCCCTCGCCGCCGAACTCCCCGAGGCCCTGCCCGCCCACGGCATGCTGCTCACCGGTGCGTACGCCGCCGGAGCCGACCCGGGCGAATTCTTCCGGGACCGCGTGGACGAACCGCAGGCGCTCCGCGCCCGCGTCGTGCTGCTGCGCGACCGTCCCACCGGCGGCCTCACCGCAGCCCCGGCGGCCCGCGAGCTCGCACTCGGTCACGGCACGGCTCTCAGCGAGCTCGAACCCGAAGAGGGCAACGAGCTGGAAGGCCTCGCCGAACTCCTCGCCGTCACCGACTTCGCGACCGCCTATCTCGCTCTCGCCGCATTCGCACCCCCTTCCGACTGATACACCCCAGCACCGACCCCGCGCCGCCCCTGACCCCGCTCCGCGACTTACCGCGCTCCACCCATGCGCCCTCCTGACTTCTCCCTTCACGGACTGACTCCGCCCCACGGCCGCCCCGGACCGGAAAGAGCCACCATGGACCGCCTCGCCAATACCGTGCGCCCCTACGCCTGGGGCTCCGTGACCGCCATCCCGGAACTGTTCGGCACCGAGCCCACCGGCGAACCGCAGGCCGAACTCTGGATGGGCGCCCACCCGGGCGCGCCGTCCCGCATCGACCGCGCACCGGCCTCCGGCGAGCGCTCTCAGCCCCACCCGGACCCGACAGGCCCGGCCCCGTCGCTGCCGACCCCGGAGACCCACGCACTCTCCGACGTCATCGCCGCCGACCCCGAAACCGAGCTGGGCCCCGCCGCGGTGAAGAAGTTCGGCCCGCGACTGCCGTTCCTCCTCAAACTGCTGGCCGCCGGAGCACCGCTCTCGGTCCAGGTCCACCCGAACCTCGCCCAGGCGCAGGAGGGGTACGCCGACGAGGAACGACGCCAGGTCCCGATCGACGCCCCGGACCGCAACTACAAGGACGCCAACCACAAGCCCGAACTGATCTGCGCGCTCACCAAGTTCAACGGTCTGTGCGGTTTCCGAGTTCCCGCCGAAGCGGCCAAAACTCTCGAATCCCTCGGCGTCGACTCCCTCAAGCCCTATGCCGACCTGCTCCGCGCCCACCCCGAAGAAGCAGCGCTCCGTGAGGTCCTCACCGCCGTCCTCACCGCCGACCGCACGGAAATCGCCGCCACCGTCACAGAGACGGCCGCCGCCGCCGAGCGCCTGGCCGCCGACCCCGCCACCCCGCCCCGGGAAGCAGCCGCCCACGCGGCGTACGCCGCCATCGCCCACCACTTCCCGGGCGACCCCGGCGTCCTCGCGGCGATCCTCCTCAACCACGTCCAGCTCCAGCCCGGCGAAGCCATGTTCCTCGGCGCCGGCGTCCCGCACGCCTACCTCGACGGCCTGGGCGTGGAGATCATGGCGAACTCGGACAACGTGCTCCGCTGCGGTCTCACCCCCAAGCACGTCGACGTCCCCGAGCTCCTGCGCATCGTCCGCTTCGAGGCCACCGATCCCGGCATCCTGCGCCCCGAGGCGTCCTCCGACGGCGAAGAGCTGTACGAGACCCCGATCGACGAGTTCCGGCTCTCCCGCTACGTACTCGCGGAAGGCGCTGCTCCGGTTCACCTCGCGGAGGGCGCACCGCAGATCCTCCTCTGCACGGCCGGCACTCCCCGAGCGGGCGACCTGAGCCTCAGCCCCGGCCGGTCCGTCTTCGTACCGGCAGGTGAAAAGACCGAACTGTCCGGAGCCGGCACGGTATTCCGCGCCACCGTGATCGCCTGACGCACCAGCAGCCCCCTTCGCCCCGGCAAGCTGCAACAATGTGCGGCCGTACGCACCGCGGCGCTCGGGCCGCAGCATCCAGGACGTCACAGGACATCCAGGCCATCCAGGAAGGACCCCTGCACCCATGAGCGCGTCAGGCGGAACCAAGGCAATCGTGGCGGCCCTCGCCGCCAACCTCGCGATCGCCGTCTCCAAGTTCGTGGCGTTCCTCTTCAGCGGCTCGTCCTCGATGCTCGCCGAGAGCGTCCACTCGCTGGCAGACTCCGGCAATCAGGGCCTGCTCCTCCTCGGCGGCAAGAAGGCCAAGCGCGAAGCCACCCCGGAACACCCCTTCGGCTACGGCCGCGAACGGTACATCTACGCCTTCCTGGTCTCCATCGTGCTCTTCTCCGTCGGTGGCATGTTCGCCATCTACGAGGGCTACGAGAAGATCAAGGAGCCGCACGCCATCGAGGCCTGGTACTGGCCGGTCGGCGTCCTCGTCTTCGCGATCATCGCCGAGAGCTTCTCCTTCCGCACGGCCATCAAGGAGTCCAACCAGACGCGCGGCACGCTCTCCTGGAAGCAGTTCATCCGCCGCGCCAAGGCCCCGGAGCTCCCCGTCGTGCTCCTCGAAGACCTCGGCGCCCTGGTCGGCCTGGTCCTCGCCCTCGGCGGCGTCTGCCTGGCCCTCGCGACCGGCGACGGCGTCTGGGACGGCATCGGCACCCTCTGCATCGGCATCCTGCTGATCGTGATCGCCATCGTTCTCGCGGCCGAGACCAAGTCCCTCCTGCTCGGCGAGGCCGCCGGCACCGAGGACGTCGACAAGATCAAGGCCGCGGTCGTCGACGGCGACACCGTCACCCGCATCATCCACATGCGTACGCTCCACCTCGGTCCCGAGGAACTCCTCGTCGCTGCCAAGATCGCCGTCCAGCACGACAACACCGCTGCCGAGGTCGCGACCGCGATCAACGCCGCCGAGGACCGCATCCGCGCCGCGGTCCCGATCGCCCGCGTCATCTACCTGGAGCCGGACATCTACAACGAGTCCGCGGCTGCCGAGGGCTCCAACCCGGGGCGCACCCCCGGCGGCCCGACCACCGAGCCCTCCCACTGACTCCAGCACTGAATCCAGCAGTTCTTGAGCAAGGTCCCCGCCCGGCCAGGGC
>NZ_JBSGZD010000367.1:0-7106 GCF_053610825.1 Streptomyces sp. NPDC054863
ATCCCGGGCAGACCGTGGAGAGCGTGCAGGCCCGCACCACGCTGGAGAAACTGCGTACCTCGCTGGAGGAGGCCATGACGAAACTGGACCAGGCCGACCCGGCGAACGACAGGGCAGGCCTGGTCGTCATGGGGCCGGCGGCCCGCCCGACCGGGGAGACGCCGCCGACGCGGATGCAGCTCGTCGTCGCCGGGGCGCTGCTGTTCTTCCTGCTCGCGGTCATCGGCCATCTCGCCGCCGCTCGGATGAACCGCCGGCTGCGCACCGAGCAGGAGATCACCGCGGCGCTGGGCTCGGAGCTCCTCGGGAGCGTCGACGTGCTCGACGAACGGGGCGCGCACCGGCCGGAGGGCAATGACCCGCGAGCCCGGATCCGCCGGCTGCTCGGCGCCGACACCCGGTGGGACGTACCGGACCGGCAGAGGTTCGCCGACGAGGCAGGCCGGAGGGTCCGCTACCAGCGGGTGTGCGCCCGTCTCCGGGACCGGCTGCCCGGACCCCGGCGGCTGCTGGTCGTCGTACCCGAAGGCGACGAGATCGCCCGCCGGGCCGCCGGGCAGCTCGCCGCCGAGGCCGGAAGCGATCCTTCCCCAAGCTCTTCGAGCAGGGGATACCCCATCCCGAGCTCTTCGAGCAGGGGATACCCCGTCCCGAGCTCTTCGGGTGGGGGATGTCCCGTGCTGCGGGTGGTGGAGGTCGCGGTGGACCGGCCGATGGTGCCGGACCGTGACACCGAGTCCGGCGCCCTGGTCGTCCTCGGTGCGGGCAACTGGACGGCGGAGGAGCTCGGTGGCATCGCCGGGGCATGTGCGGACAGCGGGCACGAGGTCGTCGGCGTCGTCGTCGCCGGCCCGGTCCTGGCCGGTCCCGCACGGTCCGCCGGTTCTCCCCCGGACGACGCCGCTCCGGCGCTCACGGTCGGCAGCCACGCGGCGGGAGGTTCGGTGTGACGACGCGCACGGCTTCTCAGTCACCGGCAGCCGCTCCGCTGTTCGACCTCCAGGCGCTGGTGGTCGCGGTGCGCAGGCGCCGCCGCCTCTGGTGCTCCCTGGCGCTCCTGGGGCTGCTGGCCGGCGCGGCGGTGGCGGTGCTGATGCCGCCGCCGCCGACCGCGGTGACCAAGGTGCTCGTCGCGCACCGGGAGGACCAGCCGAACGACACCGGAACGCTGATCCGTACCGACGTCGAGCTCCTGGGGACCACACGGATCGCCGGTGCGGCCCTGAAGTCCCTCAAGTCCGCCGAGAAACCGGAGGACTTCATCAAGGACTACCGGGGCGCCGGCCTGACCAACAACCTGCTGCAGATCGATGCGACAGGTGACAGCGACGCGGAAGCGGTGGCCCGGGCCGGGGCGCTGGCCGACGCGTTCGTGGCGGACCACGTGCGGCGGATGCAGCAGTCCGCGAATGCCGAGGCCGAGGCCCTGACCGGCCAGCGTGACCGCATGCGGGAGGAGCTCACCCGGATCAACAAGGCGATCGGGGACCGACCGCCGCAGAGCGACCCGACGGCGGCGGCGAGCATCGAATCGCTCTACGCCCGCCGGGCCGAACTCAACTCGCGGATCGCCGACTTCGACCAGCGCGCCGCGGAGGCGCGCACCGGGAAGCCCGCGGTCATCGCCGGTACGCAGATCGTGGACGCCCCGCGCGCGGTGCACCACTCGTTGCCCAGGGCCGCCCTCACCAACGCCGGGATCGGGCTGGTGCTCGGGCTCGTCCTCGGGCTCGCGCTGGCCGCGGTCACCGTGGTGGTGGCGGACCGACCCGTGCTGCGCCGGGACATCGCGGCGCACCTGGGAGCCTCGGTCGTCGCGGAGCTGCCCCGCCGGCCGGGCAGGCTGTGGCGGCGCCGAAGGACCCGGGCGGTGCGGGCACGCCTCACCGCGACCCTGGCCCGTACCGTGCGCGGTTCCGCGGAACCGGTGTCGCTGCTGGCACTGGGCTGTGCGCGCAGCACGGGTGTGATCGCCCTGGACCTCGCCGGGGCGCTGGCGTCGGACGGCCCGGTGGCCGTCGTCGACGCTCTGCCCGGCACGCGGCTCGCGGGCCGCCGCCCGAAGCCGGGGGACCCGACCGTGGTCAGCGGCGGGAGTACCGCGGCCGTACCGGATCAGGGGCACCTCATCGGCGTCGGCTCGGTGGCACCCGGCACGGCGTGGACCGACCTCCGCCACCTCGGCACCCGCACCGTGCTCGTCGTGCGGGCCGGGCACGGCAGCGCCGCATGGCTGCACACCGTGGCGCGCCAACTCGCGGACCAGCACATTCCGGTGGTCGGCGTGGTGCTGATCGACCCCGATCCGCGTGACCGGACCGACGGCACGCTGTGGGACGGGCCGCACACCGCGCCGCGCGGCCACAGCGAGCGGCCGGCTCGGAAGAACGGGACGGACCGGCGGCTGCCGGTGCCGGCCGCACAGGTCCCGGACCACGACCAGGAGGCGCGCTAGCACATGTGTGGCATCGCAGGAACTTACCGATGGCCGGACGGGAAGGCCGTGACCGACCGGCTCACCGATGTCCTCGCCCACCGCGGTCCTGACGGGGCGGGCCGGTACGGCCACGGTGCCGGGGACGGCGAAGTGCAGCTCGGGCACCGTCGGCTGGCCGTCATCGACCTGTCCGGGACCGGCGCGCAGCCGATGGTCTCGGACGGCCTGGCCCTCACGTACAACGGCGAGCTGTACAACGCGCCCGAGCTGCGCGCCGAACTGACGGCCGCCGGGGTGCGCTTTCGCGGTACGTCCGACACCGAGGTGCTCCTTGAGGCCTGGCGGCGCTGGGGCACGGACTGTCTGCCCCGGCTGCGCGGCATGTTCGCGTTCGGGATCTTCGACGAGCGCACCGGTGAACTGGTGCTCGCCCGCGACCAGTTGGGGATCAAGCCGCTGTTCCTGCTCCGGCGCGGCGGGGGTCTGGTGTTCGCCTCCGAGCTCAAGGCGCTCGCCGCAGCCACCGGCGGGTCGCTGGAGGTGGACCATGCGGCGCTGGTGGCCTCGCTGCTGTACTACTGGGTGCCGGACTCCCGGTGCGCGCTGCGCGGGGCGGAGAAGCTGCCGCCGGGGAGCTGGCTGCGGTGCCGGCCCGACGGCCGGGTGGAGCGCGGCCGGTACTGGGACCTGAAGGACGTCGCCGCCGAGGGCCAGGAGCGGGCACGCAGCGGCGAACTGCCCGACGTGGCTGCCGTCGTGGAGGAGTCGACCCGGCGCCACCTGCTCTCCGACGTACCCGTGGCGACCTTCCTCTCCGGCGGTCTCGACTCCAGCTACCTGACCGCGCTGGCGGCCCGCGACCGGCCGGGGATCTCCGCGTACACCATCGGATTCCGCGCCGAGGACGCCAGGTTCGAGGCGATGCCGGACGATCTGCGCTACGCCCGGCAGGTGGCGGCGCGGTTCGGCGTCGACCTGCACGAGATCGAGATCGCTCCGAACGTGCTCGACCTGCTGCCGCGGATGACGTACAGCCTGGACGAGCCGATCGGCGACCCCGCCGCGATCAACACCTTCCTGATCTGCGAGGCCGCCCGGGAGGCCGGGGTCAAGGTGATGCTCTCGGGGATGGGCGCCGACGAGCTGTTCGCCGGGTACCGCAAGCACCTGGCCAACCTCCTCGCCCTGCGCTACCAGCGCGTCCCGCGGCCCCTGCGGCGCGGCCTGTCGGCGGCCGTGGACCGGCTGCCGGTCGCCACTGCCCGCCGGGGGTATCGGTCGGTGCGCTTCGCGAAGCGGTTCCTGTCCTTCGCCGATCTGCCGGAGGAGACCGCGTTCCGCCGCAGCTACACCATGTACGACCGGGCCGAACTGCTCGCCCTGATCAATCCGGACCTGGCCGGGACGGTCGACGACGTGCTGACCGAGCACGCGGACGTCTACGAGGACAACGACCTCGACGACTTCGTCAACCGCATGTGCCTGGGCGACGCCCGGATGTTCCTGCCGGGCCTCAACCTGGCCTACACCGACCGCTCCAGCATGGCCGCGTCGACCGAGGTGCGGGTGCCGTACGTGGACGTGGAGGTCGTGAAGGCGGCGTTCGCCGTGCCGGGGAGTCGCAAGATCGTCGGACGGCAGGGCAAGGCCGTCCTCAAGGAGGCGGCCACGTCGATCCTGCCCCGGGAGATCGTGTACCGGCCCAAGGGCCTGTTCAGCGCGCCGCTGCGGGCCTGGATGAGCCGGGACCTGGCGCCGCTGGTGCGGGAGGTGGTCAACGACGGCGTGCTGGTGCGTTCCGGGTTCCTGCGCCGCGACGCGCTGGCGCGGATGGTCGCCGAGGACGCCGCCGGGCAGCGGGACTTCTCCAAGCATCTGTGGCACGTACTGACCCTTGAGTACTGGTATCGCGACGCGACCTGCGGGTCCGGTCGGAGCACTCGGTCAACAGCTTAGGAATTTCGGAGGAGTTCGGGTGAAGCAGGTTGTGCAGAACTACAGGAGCGGCGAGCTGGCGGTGCTCGACGTGCCGGTGCCGGGGTGCAAGCCGGGCGGTGTGCTGGTGCGCACCGTCCATTCGCTGATATCCACCGGTACGGAGCTCATGAAGGTGTCCGAGGCGGGCATGTCGATGCTCGGCAAGGCCCGCTCCCGTCCGGACCAGGTGGCCAAGGTCGTGCAGAGCGTGGCCGTCAACGGGGTGCCCGCGACCTACCGCAAGGTGATGGGCAAGCTCGACTCCTACACGCCGCTGGGCTACTCGCTGTGCGGGGTGGTCGAGCAGGTCGGCGCCGGGATCGACGACGTGAAGGCCGGCGACCTCGTGGCCTGCGCGGGCAACGAGCACGCGCTGCACGCCGAGTGGAACTGGGTGCCGAAGAACCTGTACGCCCCGGTGCCGGACGGCCTCGCGCCCCGGCACGCGGCCTTCGGCACCGTCGGGTCGATCGCGATGCAGGGCGTGCGCCAGGGCGAGCCGCAGCTCGGCGAGGTGGCGCTGGTCGTCGGCCTGGGGCTGATCGGGCAGTTGGTGGCGCAGTTGCTCACCGCCTCGGGGGTCCGCGTCGTCGGGGCCGACCCCGACCCGGTGCGCTGCGAGCTCGCCGCGCGCCTGGGCGCCGTGGCGTGCGGCGATCCCGCGTCCGCGGCCGTGGAGGCCGCCGTCGCCGAGCTCACCGGCGGGCACGGCGTGGACCAGGTGTACCTGGCGGCGGGCGGCGGCAGCAACCAGCCCGTCGAGCTGGCCGCCCGGCTCTGCCGGGACCGCGGCCGGGTCGTCGACATCGGCAAGTGCCGCCTGGACCTGCCGTGGAACGCGTACTACGAGAAGGAGCTCGACGTCCGGTTCTCCCGGTCGTACGGGCCCGGGCGCTACGACCCGGAGTACGAGCTGGAGGGCCGGGACTACCCGATCGGCTACGTGCGCTGGACCGAGCGCCGCAACCTGGCGTGCTTCCTCGATCTCCTCGCCCGTGGCAGCGTCGACGTGGAGCCCCTGGTCTCCCACATCGCCGAGTTCGACGACGCCGTGGAGACGTACCGGCGTCTGAAGGACGGTGAGCTGAAGGCCGTGGCCGTGCTGTTCAAGTACCCGCAGCACACGGCGGAGGCGCAGGCTCCGGAGGTCGCCGTTCCCGCCGTACGACGCAATGCCACCGCCCCCGCCAGGTCCGCTCCGAAGTCGCCGGTACGTCTCGCGTTCATCGGCGCGGGGAACTACGCGACGTCGATGCTGCTGCCGCACCTGGCGCAGCGCGACGGCGTCGAGCTGTCGACGGTCGTCACCACGACGGCACTGTCCGCGGCCAACGCGAAGCGGAAGTTCGGCTTCGCCGGGGCGACCACCGATCTCGACGCCGTACTCGGTGACAAGTCCGTCGACGCCGTGTTCGTGGTCACGCGGCACAGCTCGCACGCCGAACTGACCCAAAGGGCACTGCTGGCAGGAAAGGCGGTGTTCGTGGAGAAGCCCCTCGCGCTCACCGAGGAGGAACTCGCCGGTGTGCTCGCGGCGGTGGAGGAGTCCGGCAACGACCGGCTCCAGGTGGGCTTCAACCGTCGGTTCGCCCCGCTGCTCCAGGAGGCCCGGCAGCAGTTCGGCGCCCGCAAGGGTCCGGCGAGCCTGCGCTACCTGATCAACGCGGGCTCGCTCCCCCAGGGCAGCTGGTACCTCCGGCAGGGCGCCGAGGGTTCGCGGTTCGCCGGTGAGGGCGGGCACTTCATCGACACGGCGAGCTGGCTGCTGGGCGCCGATCCGGTCTCGGTGTACGCGGTCGCCTCGCCGGGGAACGAGGACCTCCAGGTCGTCCTGCGCTACCCGGACGGCTCCACCGCCGCCCTCAGCTACGTCACCACCGGCGCGTCGGGCTATCCGAAGGAGACGCTGGACCTCGTCGCGGACGGCAAGGTGCTGCGGCTCGACGACTTCGTCCGCGCCTCGGTGTACGGGCCCAGGAAGTGGGTCAGTTCACGGCTGCCCAAGGCCCGGGACAAGGGTCAGAACGCCGAACTGGCCGCTTTCGTCAAGGCCGTGCGGACCGGCGGGCCGATGCCGGTGCCGCTGGAGTCGCTGGTCGCCACGACGGCGGCCACCCTCGCGGTCCGGGCCGGCCTTGCCGGTGGCGCGCCGGTGACGCTGGCGAGGTCGCGATGACCATGAGCGCGACGTGGTACCTGCAGCGGCTGTCCCGGATGGGGCCGCGCGAGGTCGGCGGCCGGGTGGGCGACGCGGTGCGCAGGCGGCGGTGGCGGTCGGCGCGGCCCGACTCCCCGGACGTGACCGGCGCCCGGTTCACGGCGGTACTGCCCGCCGGGACGCTGGCCGCCGTTCCTCCGGACGCCGCGAAACGGCTCGTCGCCGAGGCGGACCGGCTGATGTACGGGCACGCCGAGTACTTCGGAGTGGTCCGCGACGACCTGACCGACCCGGACTGGTGGTACGACCCGAAGACCGGGCGCCGGGCGCCGTGGGGCTACGCCTTCGACGTGCGGTACCGGAACGAGGACGCGGTCGGGGACATCAAGCAGATCTGGGAGCTGTCCCGGCACCAGTACCTCACCGTGCTCGCCGCCGCCTTCGCGGTCACCGGCGACGAGCGGTACGCCGAGCGGGTGGCGGAGCACCTGCGGTCCTGGTGGGCGTCCAACCCGCCGCTGCGCGGCGTGCACT
>NZ_JBSGZD010000368.1:0-7093 GCF_053610825.1 Streptomyces sp. NPDC054863
GTTTCCGGGGCCCCTTCTTCGTGCGCCCGTGGGGGCGCTCTACTCCTGGTGCCGCCGACGGGCCTCGGCGCGGCGCGTGCGCGGCTCCGGGGAGGACGGGAGCACCGCGAGGACGTCGCGTGCGTACGCGGCGGCGGGGAACGAGGACTGGGCGTCGACCAGCGCGTGGGCGGTGTCCGCATCGGCGTTCCGGGCGAGCCCGGCCGCGTACGCCAGGGCCTCGGGCCCGCCGACCCGGCCGAGCATCCGGACCGTGTAGAAGGCGTGGCTCGGGCTCAGTTCTTCGGGCCGCGGCAGCACGGGCACCACGGAGGGGCCGAGGCGGGCCAGTTGGGCAGCGTGTTCCGGGCCGGACGGCGGGACGACCGTGCGGAGCTGGTTCTGGACGTGGCGGGCCAGGGTCTCGTCGAGATAGGTGGCGTGCTGGGCGCAGAGGGCGGTCAGGACGGGGCGGGTGCCCTTTTCCAGGAGGCCGGTGAGCAGCCGGTGGAGTTCGCGGCGGTTGCAGTGGCCGGCCGCGAGCAGGACGACGTCCTCCCATTGCGGGTTCTCCGCGTGCAGGATCAGCTCGGCCAGATGATCTCCTTCGACGAATTCCCGTGCCGCCAGGAAATCCTGGAATGTGCGGTGGGTGAATTGGAAGAAGTCGTCGGTGCGTTCCTGGAGGAGACCGGTCCGGTTGACCAGGTGGGTGAGGATCGCGTCGGAGGAGCCCTGTGCGCGGACGCGTTCCATTCCGGCGAGAGCGGGCTGGAGCTGGCGTACGGCCTGGAGACGGGTGAATTCCGTTTGTCCGCCGCGGACCTGCCAGATCGCTATCCGCTGGAGCAGCTGGGTGTGTTCCTCGATGGTCATGTCGATGCCCTCGGGCGAGCCGATCCTGCGGCGTCTGTCGCGGTTGCCGAGAAGCATGTGGAGGGCGGAGCGGTAGAGGGCCCAGCGCGTTTCCGGGAGGAATCCCTGGCGGACCCGGTGCACCGCGCAGATCACCGCACAGAGCAGGGGAGTGCGGGCGAGGTCGGCGAGGGCCGGATTCTGGCGGAACTGGTGGGCGAGATCGCGCTCCAGGTCGGGCAGGTCCTCGTGGGGGTCGGAGGTGCTGAGGCGGGCGGCCTGGTGCCAGGCGGCGACAAAGGACTGGATGTCGCCGTTCCGCATGGGCAGAAGGCGTAATTCTTCGAAGCCCTCGGAGCCGAGCCAGCCCGGCTCGACGGCGAGGGGGCGGGACGTGACGATGCAGCGGTTGTCCGGGTAGCGGGCGAGGAGCTCCGAGAGCCAGGTGTGGGCGTCCTCCCGGTCGTCCTGGGAGACCTCGTCGAGGCCGTCGACCAGGATCAGCGCCCGGCCCGCCTTCAGCACGCGCCCCGCCCAGCCGTCCGGAGCCTCGTCGATCATCAGGCGGGAGGCGGTGGGGAGCTGGGCCGGGGCCGGGAAGGGGCGGCCCTGCGCGCGCAGGGTGCGGAGCGGGACGACGTACGGAACGAGGCCGTTGAGCCGGGCGAGCTGCGGGCCGAGGGTGCCGGCCGCGGCGTGGGCGGCGAGCCACCAGACGAGGGTGGTCTTGCCCGCGCCCGCGTCACCGCGCAGGAGGACGCGGGGGCGGGCGGTGAGGAGGGTGTCGATGCGCTGGGGGCTCCGGGCCGTCCTGTCGCCGGTGGACTGGGCCTCCAGGCTCAGGTAGGCGGTGTCGAGGTCCCACTCGGTGTCCGGCTTGCCCAGCTCGTCGAGGCCGAAGATCTTGGTCTTGCGGTAGGCGGCGCGCAGGGCCAGGGCGTATTCGCGCTCGTGGGGCGGGTCCTCGGGGTGGGAGCCGGTGATGTTCTCCAGCCGGAACGGCGGGTCCTGGTGCAGCAGGCCGTACACCTGACGGAAGGAGGCGTCCTCGGCGAGGAGCGCGAGCGGCACGCACGTCACGCGCCGCAGTCCGCGACCGGTCCGCACCGACCGTACGATCCCGAGCAGATTGCCGCCGGAGAAGACCGGGGCGCCGGAGAGGCCCGCCAGCGGAGAGGGCGCGCCGGGTTGCTCCTCGGCCGTCGGCGACTCCTCGGCCGCCGGCGGACGGTCGAACTCGAAGGTCAGCTCGCGGCGGATCAGACCGGCGGACGGCAGCACGGTGCCGGTGAAGTGGTCCGTGTCCAGCTTCCCGCCGTCGTACCGCTGGATGTGGGGGAAGCCGACGATCTCGCAGCCGGGGAGCGGACCGTGGGTGTCCGTGCTGCTCGGCCGGGCGTCGTGGTGCCAGGCGCGCTGCTCGGAGCCGTCCCGGGTCAGCAGGGCGGCGTCGAGCGCACGGCTGCGCCAGGCCACGCTGTACCGCCGGGTGCCCCGGTGGTCCGGGTGGGCGACCTCCACCGGGGCCCGGGGGTTGTCCCCGATGACGTGCGAGCAGGTCAGGACCGTACTGCCGAGGAGCACGCCGCTGCCCTGCCGGGTGCCGATCACGGCGACGGCCGCGCATGCGTAGTCGATGCTCATCGGCGGGCTCTCAATCGACCTCGCCGAAGCTGCTCAGGTCCGCCTCGGCGGGGTTGCCCACGTCCAGCGAGGCTCCCGTCCTGGTGACCTTCGGCTTCAGCGTCAGCGCCACCTTGTGCGTACGCCCCGTGGAGCGGGCCGCGTCGGCGCCCGCCTCCACCACCCACGCCTTCACCTTCGCGCCGCCCTTGATCTCCTTGCGGAGCTCGACGGTGAACTCCATCTGGATGTCGCCGACGGTGAATGTGATCTCCTTGCCCGCCGAGCGCGCGGCGGCCGTCATCAGCTGGTTGCGGACGGACTCGACCGCGTCCGCCAGTTCGATGCCGTCGAATTCGTGCGAGGAGTTGGCCATGGAGGTCCCCCTGAGCTGAAGTGGCGTGAACTGCTCACCCCTACAACGGGGTGGGGAGGGCTTCCGGTTCCCGCGGCGCGCAATTCACGCGTGCACGATCCGTACCACCGTCACCACCAGCACCGCCGCGCTCACGTAGTAGACGACCACCGCCCCGCCCGCGACCCCCTGGCGCCGGTCCTTCTCGCCCTTCACGTCTCTCGTGCCCTGGCCGTACGGATCCTTGGCGAGCGCGCGCATCGAGTGCTCGAAGCGCTGGCGGAGGTCGGGGTGCATCGCGTACCGGGCCGTCTCCGCGGCCGGGGCGTACTGGATGCGCAGACGTGTCATGAGGCTTCCGGGCGGGGTCGGGGCTCGTCGGACGAGGCCGCCACGCAGTCCGAGAAGTCGCCGGTCGCGAGGCGGGCGAACACGGCCTCGTCCTCCTCGGCGGCATCCGTCGGGGCCAGTGCCCAGCGGGCCAGGACCAAGGGGAGGTCGAGCGCCGGAGTACGGGCGATCTCGGCGTCCAGGTCGGCGGCCTGGGCGGCGGTGAGGGCGGCGCGGATGGTGGGGAGCGTGGCGGGGAGGTCGATCTGCCGGCCGCTGACGACCGTGTGCCAGATGATGCCGCCGGTGCTGCTGCCGCCGGTGTGGGTGCCGCCGGTGTGGGTGCTGCCGGCGTTGCTGTCGCTGCTGTCGTCGGTGGTGTTCCCGCTCTCGCCCCTGCGGTCCTCACCCATACGGTGCCCCTCCGGTCCGGCCAGCACGGTCCTCCGCCACCACGGTACGCCGACGCCCCTCATGCGGTTGAGACTTGCGCACGAGGGACGAACGGGCGGGGAAACAGCGGCTCGTCGTCCGTATGAGTGGGCGAGAGGTGTCCGATTGACGCCGGATCGGCCCGTACGGACATGGCGCACGGGCCCGTAAGGACGCGGCGCACGGGCCCGCCCGTGACAAGGCGCACAGGGCCGACCCCGCCTACTAGCCGGAATAGTGGTCCGGCCAGGACCTCCGGCGGGATCTTGGCGGAGAGAGGCACGGGGCCTTCGGCCGGAGCGGCGGGACCGCTGTGGAGCAGGGGCGTATGTCTGAATCCGGACGTTCTGGCTAGGAGCTAAACCCGCTCCGTCCAAGATTTTCCGGAGGGCGCAGGAGGGCCCCACAGGGCGTCAAGCGACGGAATTCCACCGATCCCACTACGAGGCCGCGTAGTAACTGGGGGTTTTGGGGCTCCGGACCCGGGCGGGTTACCAATGTGGAGCAAGCCCGGCGAACACGCCGGGTTCAGTCGCTTCCGGAGGTATCGCCCGTATGTCGAAGAGCGTCACATCCCGCCGAATCCGTACCGCCGTCGTCGCCACCGCGGTCGGTGCGGCGTGCGTGGTCGGCTCCGGGAGCGCCTTCGCCGCGGGGGCTTCGGTACCCGCGAAGGCCGCGGCTCCGGCGAAGGCCGACAAGAAGAAGGCCGCCAAGAAGAAGTCGTGGGCCAAGCCGGTCCAGCGGTACGCCCTCTCCGCCACGTACGGCAAGGGCGGCGGCATGTGGACCCACAAGCACTCCGGCCAGGACTTCGCCGTGCCGATCGGCACCACGGTCAAGGCCGTCGCGGCCGGCACCGTCGTCAAGGCGGGCCCGAACGGCGCCGGTGACGGCCCCGCGTACGGCAACGCGATCGTGGTGAAGCACGCCAACCACACGTACTCGCAGTACGCCCACCTGTCCCGCGTCCAGGTCCAGGTCGGCCAGCACGTCGCGGCCGGGAAGCAGATAGCCCTGTCGGGCAACACCGGAAACTCCTCCGGCCCGCACCTGCACTTCGAGATCCGTACGAGCCCGAACTACGGCTCCTCGATCAACCCGGTCTCCTACCTGCGCTCGGTGGGGGTCACCGTCTGACCCCGAAGAGCGTCACCGTCCGACCCTGAAAAGGAAGGGACGGTCAGGCCGAGTCGGCCTGGGTGATCAGCTCGATGGCGACTTCGAGGACGGCCTTCTGCTTGTCCTCGAAGTCGCCTTCGACGTCTTTCAGCGCGAACATCCCCGCGTGCATCGTGAAGAGCGCGCTCATGCACCTGACCTGGCCGATCAGCGGCCCGTCCGGCTCCCGCATCAGGGCCATCATCTTGAGCATCCGCTCCTTGAAGCTGTCGCCGATGCTCAGGTCCCGCACGGTCGCCTGGTTCTCCTGCATGAAGCGGAAGAGGGGGCCCGCGTCGTTCAGTGCGGCGCTGTAGCGGGTCAGCAGCTCCTTCTTGGTGTCCAGCGTGCGCGGCCGGCTCTCGCCCCACTCGATCAGCTCGTCCATCGGACGGGTCAGGTCCTCGAAGAGGCTGATCAGGATGTCTTCCTTGGTCTTGAAGTGGTAGTACAGCGCCGCCTTGGTCACGTCGAGCTTCTCGGCGATCTCCCGCAGCGAGGTCTTCTCGTACCCCTGCTCGGCGAACAGCTCCAGCGCCACGTCCTGAATGCGCTGACGCGTGTCACCCCGGCGCGGCCGGCTCGTCCCGCTGGCGCTGCTGTTCATCGTCGTACTCCCAAGGCTTGTTCAACTCGCCCAAGCTTACTTGACGCCCGGCTAGTTAGGGGTCTAACTTCCTGAAGTGTAGCCAGCTTGCCGGGCGGCAAGTAAGTACCACAGGGGAGCGGGATATGAAGACCACGGGGAAAGCGGCACCAGAGACGCCACCGGCGGAGCAGACCGGGAAGCAGCCGCGCAGTGTGCGCGTCGTCCTCCTCGCGCTCATGATCGCCATGCTGCTCGCGATGCTGGACAACATGATCATCGGCACCGCGATGCCGACCATCGTCGGCGAGCTCGGCGGTCTGGAGCACCTGTCCTGGGTGGTCACCGCGTACACGCTCGCCACCGCCGCCTCCACCCCCATCTGGGGCAAGCTGGGCGACCTCTACGGCCGTAAGGGCATCTTCCTCACTTCCATAGTCATCTTCGTCCTCGGCTCCGTGCTCAGCGGAATGTCCCAGGACATGGGCCAGCTGATCGGCTTCCGGGCCGTCCAGGGCCTGGGTGCGGGCGGTCTGATGGTCGGCGTCATGGCGATCGTCGGCGACCTGATTCCGCCGCGTGAGCGCGGCAAGTACCAGGGCATGATGGCCGGCGTGATGGCGCTCGCCATGATCGGCGGCCCGCTGGTCGGCGGCGCGCTCACCGACGGCCTCGGCTGGCGCTGGTCCTTCTACATCAACGTCCCGCTCGGCGCGCTCGCCCTCGTCATGATCACCACCGTGCTGCACCTCCCGAAGAAGACGCGCGGCAAGGCGAACATCGACTACCTCGGCACCATCCTGCTGACCGTCGGCATCACCGCGATCGTGCTGGTCACGACGTGGGGCGGCAGCGAGTACGCCTGGGGCTCGGGGCAGATCCTGGGGCTGGCAGCCGTCGGCGTCCTGGCGATCGGCAGCTTCCTGTACGTGGAGACGAAGGCCGTCGAGCCGATCATTCCGCTGCACATCTTCCGCAACCGGAACTTCACCCTCATGTCGGTGATCGGCTTCATCGTCGGCTTCGTGATGTTCGGCGCGGTCCTCTACCTGCCGCTGTTCCAGCAGTCCGTGCAGGGCGCGTCGGCCACCAACTCCGGGCTGCTCCTGCTGCCCATGCTGCTGTCGATGATGGTCGTCTCGCTGGTCGTCGGCCGGATCACCACCAGCACCGGAAAGTACAAGATCTTCCCGATCCTGGGCGGCGCCCTGGTCACCGTCGGACTCTTCCTCCTCTCGACGATGGGCACCGACACCACCCGCCTCGTCTCCGGGATCTACATGGCGGTCCTCGGTGCGGGCATGGGCTTCCTGATGCAGATCACGATGCTCGTCGCGCAGAACAGCGTCGAGCCGAAGGACATGGGCGTCGCGTCCTCGTCCACGACCCTCTTCCGTACGCTCGGCAGCTCGTTCGGCGTCTCGGTGATGGGCGCGCTGTTCACCGCCAGGGTGACCGACTCGATGGTGGCCCAGGGCGGGACCACCGGCGGGCTGCCGCAGGGAGCGGCGCTGGACGCGGCGAGCCTGCTCAAGCTGCCCGCGGAGATGCGCGAGATGTACCAGGTCGCGGTGTCGTCCGGCACGCACGGCGCGTTCCTGCTGGGTGCGGGCATCGCGGTGGTCGGGTTCGTGGCGGCGTTCTTCGTCAAGGAGGTCATGCTCAAGGGCGCGGGCCCGGAGAAGAAGGCCGAGAAGGCCGGGGCAGACACAGCCAAGGACGAAGTTCCGGCTTCGGTCTGAGGGACAGGGGAAGGGGGCCCGCAGCAACAC
>NZ_JBSGZD010000369.1:0-7013 GCF_053610825.1 Streptomyces sp. NPDC054863
CCCCCGAAGGGGAGCGGGCCTCGCCGTCAAGCCGGTTCAGCTGTCGGCCGCCGTCCTGTGACAGGCCGGACGACCACGCGACCGGTGAGGGTCAGAGCATTCAGCTCTGGCCGCCCGCCAGCTTCTCGCGCAGGGCAGCCAGGGCCTCGTCCGACGCCAGGGCGCCGGAGTTGTCGTCCGACTCCGAGGAGTACGAACCGCCCGAGATACCGGCGCTGGCGCTGCCACCGGCGGCGGCGGCCGGAGCGGCCGCACCCTCGGCAGCGGCGGCCTCGTCGGCCTCGCGGGACTTGATGACCTGGGCCTGGTGCTGCTCGAAGCGCGTCTGCGCCTCGGCGTACTGACCCTCCCAAGCCTCGCGCTGGGTCTCGAAGCCCTCGAGCCAGTCGTTCGTCTCGGGGTCGAAGCCCTCGGGGTAGATGTAGTTCCCCTGGTCGTCGTACGACGCGGCCATGCCGTACAGCGTCGGGTCGAACTCGACCGAGGCCGGGTCGGCACCGAAGGACTCGTTGGCCTGCTTCAGCGACAGCGAGATCCGGCGACGCTCAAGGTCGATGTCGATGACCTTGACGAAGATCTCGTCGTTGACCTGGACGACCTGCTCCGGGATCTCCACGTGGCGCTCGGCCAGCTCGGAGATGTGGACCAGACCCTCGATGCCCTCGTCCACGCGGACGAACGCGCCGAACGGAACCAGCTTGGTGACCTTGCCGGGAACGACCTGGCCGATCTGGTGCGTACGGGCGAACTGCTGCCACGGGTCTTCCTGCGTCGCCTTCAGCGACAGGGAGACACGCTCGCGGTCCATGTCGACGTCGAGGACCTCGACGGTGACTTCCTGGCCGACCTCGACAACCTCGGACGGGTGGTCGATGTGCTTCCAGGACAGCTCGGAGACGTGCACGAGACCGTCGACGCCACCCAGGTCCACGAAGGCACCGAAGTTGACGATCGAGGAAACGACGCCGGAGCGGACCTGACCCTTCTGGAGGGTCGTGAGGAACGTCTGGCGCACCTCGGACTGGGTCTGCTCAAGCCAGGCACGGCGGGACAGGACCACGTTGTTGCGGTTCTTGTCCAGCTCGATGATCTTGGCCTCGAGCTCCTTGCCCACGTAGGGCTGGAGGTCGCGGACGCGGCGCATCTCGACGAGGGAGGCCGGCAGGAAGCCACGGAGGCCGATGTCGAGGATGAGACCACCCTTGACGACCTCGATGACGGTGCCGGTGACGATCCCGTCCTCTTCCTTGATCTTCTCGATCGTGCCCCAGGCGCGCTCGTACTGCGCACGCTTCTTGGACAGGATGAGGCGGCCTTCCTTGTCCTCCTTCTGGAGAACGAGGGCCTCGATCTCATCGCCCACGGCGACGACCTCATTGGGGTCGACGTCGTGCTTGATGGAAAGCTCGCGGGACGGGATGACGCCTTCGGTCTTGTAACCGATGTCGAGCAGGACCTCGTCCCGGTCGACCTTCACGATGACGCCGTCAACGATGTCGCCGTCGTTGAAGTACTTGATCGTCTCGTCGATCGCCGCGAGGAACGCGTCCGCGTCGCCGATGTCGTTGACCGCAACCTGCGGAGTGGTGGCGGTGGTCTCGGTGCTGCTCGTCATGTGGGAAAGGGCTCCGGTACGGACAGAAATCGTAGGTACTGCTACGCCGTGAGCCTGTCGCTCTGCAGAAGCCGGACAGCCGAAGAAGCACCGGGCTGAAAACACCACCAGGCGCCTCGAAAACCGAGGAGACATACCTACAGATGCGAGCGCGGCCTGCTAGGTCTGAGGCGCGCAGGCTCGCAGCGCAACTTGTAGCATACGGGGGCTGCCGGGCAGGGTCAATGCGCGAAGGCACACACCCGGGGCGGAACGCCTCATACCCGGCACAACTCAGGTTCGGCGAGGCCACAATGGCCGCCCCGCTCCCCCTCGACCACTTCTCGGCAAGTCCGCCGGACAGTACCCGGGGAGGGTTTCGGCGGAGCCTACTCAGACGATTCAGACGGGCGCAATGATCCACGAAGACGAAGCCTCCGACGCTTTCGACTCCCTCGACGCACTGGACGCGCTGGACGGCCCAGGCCTCCAGGACGACGTCGAGTCCGAGGCCACCCGGCGTGACGCGGGCGAAGCGGAGAGCAGCCGGGCCAGCCGGGGCTGGTGGGACCGCAACGCGGACGAGTACCAGCAGGACCACGGGACCTTCCTGGGGGACGACCGCTTCGTCTGGGGTCCCGAGGGCCTCGACGAGGTGGAGGCGGAGCTGCTCGGCCCCGCCGAGGACCTCAAGGGGCTCGACGTGCTGGAGATCGGCGCGGGCGCCGCGCAGTGCTCCCGCTGGCTGGTCGCCCAGGGGGCCCGCCCGGTCGCGGTGGACCTCTCGCACCGGCAGCTCCAGCACGCGCTGCGGATCGGCGGCGGCGAGGACGGGGTGGGCCTGGTGCAGGCCGACGCCGGGGTGCTGCCGTTCCGGGACGGCTCCTTCGACCTGGCCTGCTCGGCGTACGGCGCGGTGCCGTTCGTCGCGGACCCGGTGAAGGTGTTCCGCGAGGTGCACCGGGTGCTGCGGCCCGGCGGGCGGTGGGTGTTCTCGGTGACGCACCCGATCCGCTGGGCTTTCCCGGACGAGCCGGGCCCCGAGGGCCTCTCGGTCTCCGCCTCGTACTTCGACCGCACCCCCTATGTGGAGCAGGACGACCAGGGGCGGGCGGTGTACGTGGAGCACCACAGGACGCTCGGCGACCGCATCCGGGACGTGGTGGCGGGCGGCTTCCGCCTGGTGGACCTGGTCGAGCCCGAGTGGCCGGCCTGGAACAGCTCGGAGTGGGGCGGCTGGTCCCCGCTGCGGGGCAACCTGATCCCGGGGTCGGCGATCTTCGTCTGCGTACGGGACTGATCCTCGTCTGCGTACGGGACTGATCCTCGTCTGCGTACGGGACTGATCCTCGTCTGCGTACGGGACTGACGGCCGCGCCCGGCTCCGTACGACACTGGGGGCGTGATCCGCACCGACGCCCTTGACCAGTTGCCCGTACGTACCGCAGTGCCCGCCCTCGAAGAGGCGCTCGCCGCGCACGGCACCGCGGTGCTGTGCGCGCCGCCCGGCACCGGCAAGACGACCCTCGTGCCGCTGGTGCTCGCCGGGCTGGTGGGCGGGGGTCCGGTGCGGCGGGTGGTCGTCGCGGAGCCGCGGCGGATCGCCGCCCGTGCGGCGGCCCGGCGGATGGCGTGGCTGCTGGGCGAGCAGGTCGGCGGGCGGGTCGGCTTCACCGTGCGGGGCGAGCGCACGGTGGGTGCGCAGACGGTCGTGGAGGTCGTCACGACGGGGGTGCTGCTGCAACGGCTGCAGCGCGACCAGGAGCTGCCGGGCGTCGATGCCGTCGTCCTGGACGAGTGCCACGAGCGGCATCTTGATGCGGACACGGTGGCGGCCTTCCTGCTGGACGTGCGGGCCGCACTGCGGCCGGAGCTGCAGCTCGTGGCGGCGTCGGCGACGACGGACGCGGCGGGCTGGGCCGAGCTGCTGGGCGGTGCGCCCGTGGTGGAGGCGCAGGGGGTGTCGTACCCCGTCGAAACGGTGTGGGCGCCGCCGGTGCGGCCGGTGCGTCCGCCGCACGGGATGCGCGTCGACCCGGCTCAGCTGACGCATGTGGCGTCGGTGGTGCGGCGGGCGCTCGCCGAGCACGAGGGCGACGTGCTGTGCTTCCTGCCCGGGGTGGGCGAAATCGCGCGGGTGGCGGGCCAGTTGGGGGGCGTGGGCGCCGAGGTGCTCCAGGTGCACGGACGCGCCCCCGCAGCGGTGCAGGACGCCGTACTCGCGGGATCTTCTTCGTCGGGACGCCGTGTTGTCCTGACCACCTCGGTCGCCGAGTCGAGCCTGACGGTGCCCGGGGTGCGGATCGTGGTGGACTCCGGGCTCGCCCGTGAGCCGCGTACGGACCATGCGCGGGGGCTGAGTGCGCTGACGACCGTACGTGCGTCGGGTGCGGCGGCGCGGCAGCGGGCGGGCCGGGCCGGGCGCGAGGCCCCGGGGACGGCGTACCGCTGCTGGGACGAGGCGGAGGAGGTGCGGCTGCCGCGTTTCCCCAATCCGGAGATCAAGGTGGCGGACCTGACGGCGTTCGCGCTCCAGGTGGCCTGCTGGGGCGACCCGGACGCGTCCGGGCTCGCCCTGCTCGACGCGCCCCCGGCCGGGGCCATGGCGGCGGCACGGGAGGTCCTGACCGCGATCGGCGCGGTCGACGCTCAGGGGCGGGCGACGGAGCGGGGCGTACGGCTGTCCCGGCTCGGGCTGCACCCCCGGCTGGGCCGGGCGCTGCTGGACGGCGCCCGGGAGGTCGGCGCGCGCCGGGCGGCGGAGGTGGTGGCGCTGCTGAGCGAGGAGCCGCCGCGGGAGTACGGGGACGACCTGGCGGGCGCGTGGCGGGCGGCACGGCGCGGCAACGACGGCTACGGGGCGCGGTGGCGCCAGGAGGCGCGGAGGCTGGCGTCGGGGGTCGGGGGCGCGGGCGGCTCCGGCTCGGGATCCGGCGATGGCGGTGGTGACGACGCGGTGGCCGGGCTGGTGGCCGCGCTCGCGTTTCCCGAGCGGGTGGCGCGGGCGCGGGGCGCGGGCGCCTTCCTCATGGCGTCCGGGACCGGGGCGGAGGTGGGTGAGGGGTCGCGGTTGCGCACTGCGCCGTGGCTGGCGGTGGCGGTCGCGGACCGGCCCTCGCACTCGGCGTCCGCGAGGGTGCGGCTCGCGGCCGTCGTCGACGAGGACACGGCGCTGCTCGCGGCGGAGCACCTGAGGGTGTCCGGGGAGGAGGTGCGCTGGGAGGGCGGGGACGTCGTCGCCCGGCGGGTGGACCGGCTGGGCGCCGTGGAGCTGACGGTACGGCCGCTGAAGGACGCACCGCGCGCGCGTGTGCACGAGGCGCTCCGGGAGGGGCTGCGTCGCGAGGGTGTCGGGTTGCTGCGGTGGACGCGGGACTCGGAGTCCCTGCGGGAGCGGCTCGCCTTCCTGCACCGGCAGTTGGGGGCACCCTGGCCGGACATGTCGGACGAAGCTTTGTCCGGACATACGGACAACTGGCTGGAGCCGGAGCTGTCGCGGGCACGGCGGCGGGCGGACCTGGGACGGATCGACGCGGGGCAGGCGCTGCAGCGGCTGCTGCCGTGGGCGAGCGGGGACGCGGCACGGCTGGACGAGCTGGCGCCGGAGCGGATCCGGGTGCCGAGCGGGTCGCGGATCCGGGTGGACTACGGGGGCGAACAGCCCGTGCTGGCGGTGAAGCTGCAGGAGATGTTCGGGCTGGCCCGGACGCCGCGGGTGGGGGGCGTGGCGGGGGTGCCGGTGCTGGTGCACCTGCTGTCGCCCGCGGGGCGGCCGGCGGCGGTCACCGCTGACCTGGAGTCGTTCTGGAAGGAGGGGTACCGGGCGGTGCGGGCGGAGCTGCGGGGGCGGTACCCGAAGCATCCTTGGCCGGAGGATCCGGGAGGGTTCGAAGCGACGCGCTTCACCAAGGCGCGGTTGCAGCGGTAGGGGTGAATGTGCCCGCCCCCGCTGCCCAAGAGGGCTGGGCGGCCAGGGGGCAGGCTTTTAGGGGCGCGGGGAACTGCGCGACCAGCCACGACGCACCCGCACGAAGACCCCCGCCCCGCGGCCAGCGGTTCAGGGGAGGGGTGGGGAGGGGACTGCTCCGCGCAGCGGCACACCCTCCCGCTCGCCGGGGTCCGGGCCGCGCCCGGCGCCCGCCGGAGCACCCGCCGGGCGCCGCCCCCGCGCCTCCAGCCAGAGGGCCAGCGCCAGCAGGGCGAGCCCCAGCCCCAGGAAGCCCCACGGCAGGTACGAGGTGAGCAGCAGCACCAGCGTCCGGTTCGACTTCACGAGGGCGACCGTGGAGTCCACGTAATCGGGCCGCATCTTGACGTGCCCCGCGAAGGCGGTGACCTTGTCGCGCCCGCCCAGCAGGCTGCCGCCCCGCATCTCCTCCTTGTGGATCTCCTCGCCGTTGACGGGAGCGCCGGTGACGGGGTCGACCCAGAACATCCGCTTCGTCGTGTACCACATGCTCGTGCCGGTCTGTTTCTCCAGCTTGGAGGAGTCGATGCCCGGCATCGGCATCTGCTTGGGGTAGGGCACCTTGGTCCAGGGGATGGTCTGCTCGAAGTAGTAGACCTCCAGGCCCCGGAACTCCTGCGTGCCCCGGTAGTGGATGGGTGCGGTGCGCCGGGCCCGGGAGTCGTAGTACTCGTAGTCGCGCTTCTCCGTCAGGAACGGCCACTTGAACTCGATGCCGCGGCGCTGTACGGGATCGCCGTCGACCGACTCGCCGGTGGCGTGCACGGGGTCCTGCGAGTGCGCGTCGAAGATGTAGCGCTCGGGGATGGTGGAGACCATCTTCCCGTCGGGGCCCGCGACGAAGGACAGGGCGTCCCAGACGACGACGTCGCGGTCCGCGGTCGCCTCGATCTTCTCGGACTCCTCGACGTTGCCCTTGAGGGTCTGCACGATGGTGAGTCTCTCGACCTGCCGGGACTGCATCGTGCCGTAGTCGACAAGCGTCGCAGGTTTGGCCTCCAGGACCGCTTCCTGGTACTGGCTGGGCGGGATCTTGGCCAGGCGCGGGAATGCGTACCAGCGGAAGAGCGGGGAGAGGGCGGCGAAGAAGACCGCGAGGGCGAGCAGGAACAGGCTGGATTTGCGTCGCATGTGCGTCTCGCCCCGCTACTTCTTCGGGCCGGGGACGGTGGTCAGCAGCGGCTTCGGCGAGGTTTCGCCGGTCGGGGTGCCGACGGCCGTGATGGCGAGGACCAGGGCGAACGCGGCGGCCAGTCCCACGGCGGCGGCAATGAGGGCGCGCATGACCCGTCTCCCTCCCGGTAAAGGTTTCTGACGTTCCGTCAGGGACGTCGGGGAGGGGGCACCGTAGCAACGGCCGCGCGAGAGGGGAACAGGCCGGACCGGAGCTTCTCCCCGGGGCCGGACGCAGCGGGAGGGGACCGGATTCCCCGGCCCCCTCCCGCATCAGTC
>NZ_JBSGZD010000370.1:0-6983 GCF_053610825.1 Streptomyces sp. NPDC054863
GCCCAAGGAGGCTCGGGGGCTCGGGGTCGGGGGCGGAGGGGCGGCCCCGCTGCCCAAGGAGGCTCGGGGTCGGGGGCGGAGGGGCGGCCCCGCTGCCCAAGGAGGCTCGGGGTCGGGGGGCGAGGGGCCCCGCTGTCCAAGGGGCGAGGGGCCGGCGGCTCGTACAGGGGGTCAGCTGAAGACGATCATGGAGCCCTGGCCGAGGCTTCGGGTGGCCGCCGCGTGCAACCCCAACCACACATGACGCTCGCGGGCGAACGGCGACGGGTCGGCAAGAGCGGGAGCCGGCTCCTCCAGCGCCGTGGGCCCGTTCGGCGGAATCGGCGGAGCCGGCGGGTTCCCCGGGTCGATGCCGATCGACGGCGCGACGTACTCCAGTTCACGGAGCAGTCCCTGGGCGGAGCCCAACGGGCCTCCCCCGGCCAGGAGTTCCTCGCTGGAGAGCGGGAACGCGAAGTCCACGGGGACGTACGCCCCCGCATGGTCGAAGTGCCAGACGAGGTGCGACCGCAGCGCCGTGTCCTCGAAGATTTCGAGCAACTGCTCGTAGTCTCCGCCCAGTTCACCGACCGGCGTCACCGCCAGGCCGCTCACCTGGAGCAGGTACGCCCGCCGCAGGAAGTGCAGCGCGTCGTAGTCGAAGCCCGCGACCGGGGCGACGTCGCCGGACAGGCCCGGCATGTAGGGGAAGATCGGGACCGTCGGCAGACCGGCATCGGTGAGTGCCTTGTCGTACGCCGCGATCTCTTCGGCGAAGGGGTTGTCGGGGCTCTGGCACAGTACGTCGACAAGGGGCACCAGCCACAGGTCACAGGCCAAGGGGGCTCCTCCACGGTCCGAGGCGTCTACAGCGAGGCGTCTACAAAAGGGCGTTCGGCCCCCTGGTCGGCGACCGTCCAGGCAGCGTAATGCCATGTGCACGCGGCGCGAAGACCGCCGGTCAGACCTCGTGCCCGGAACCGGCGGAAGCGGCAGCGGCCGAGGCGGCCGAAGCCGCAGCCGTCAGCCGGTCCGCCCAGGCCAGCGCCGCCACGTCGTGCGCGGCCAGCACCTCGTACACCGCCTCCTCGTCGCAGCGCGCGAGCGCCGTGACGACCTGCTCGTGACCGCTCCACAGGCAGCCGGAGCCGCTCAGGTCGCGTTCCGCGCGCAGGTGCGGGACGGAGAACACCCAGCAGCGGACGCGCAGTTGGTGCAGGAAGGCCGCTATGTGCGGGTTGCCGACCATCGCGGCGAGCTCCTGCCAGAACCGCAGGTCGTACCCGATGAGGACGTCCAGGTCCCCCGCCCTGGCGGCCCGCGAAGCCTCCTCCGCCCGGCGCCGCATCACCGCGAGCCGGTCGGGCGCCAGGTCGCCCGCGGCCACCGCGAGCCGGTGGTGGATGCCGTCGACGACGAGCCCGCGCGCCTCGACCATGCCGCGGAACTCGGCCACGGAGTACTCGCGGACCTTGAATCCCTTGTGCTGGTCGGATTCGAGCAGCCCCTGTGCCGCGAGGTCGACGAGCGCCTCGCGCACGGGCGTCGCGGACACTTCGTACTGTTCGGCGATCTGCCGGACCGTGAACTCCCGGCCCGGCTCCAGACGCCCGGCGAGGACCTCGTCGCGCAGTGCGTCGGTGAGCTGCTGCCGCAGCGTGCTGCGGTTCACCGTCCGGCCAGCGGGCATCGTGCTCCCCCTTCGTCCGCTCCGGACACCCTATGGGGCGCCCGGAGCGGTACAAGGGGTGGGTTACCCGGCGTATCACCACGCCGGGGTCGACGCGTGCGCTACACCGCGTACTCGTCCGCCACCGTCAGTGCCTCGTCCAGCGCCGCCAGGCCCTCCTTGGCCTCGGCCTCGGTGACGTTGCACGGCGGCACGACGTGCGTGCGGTTCATGTTGATGAAGGGCCACAGGCCGTTCTTCTTGCACGCGGCGCCGAAGGCGGCCATCGGGGCGGCGTCCGCACCGGTCGCGTTGTACGGGACCAGCGGCTCGCGACTCTCGCGGTTCCTGACCAGCTCCAGCGCCCAGAACATGCCCGTGCCCCGGATGTCGCCGATGCTCGGGTGGCGCTCGGCGAGGTCGCGCAGCCCGGGCTCGATGACGGTGGCGCCGATGTGGGCGGCGTTCTCGACGACCTTCTCGTCCTCCATCACCTTGATGGTGGCGACGGCGGCTGCGCAGGCGAGCGGGTGGCCGGAATAGGTGAGCCCGCCCGGGAAGGCGCGCTTCTCGAAGGTCTCCGCGATCGCCGCCGAGATCGCGACGCCGCCGAGCGGCACGTAACCCGAGTTGACGCCCTTCGCGAAGGTCAGCAGGTCCGGTACGACGTCGTGGTGCTCGGCCGCGAACCACTTGCCGGTACGCCCGAAGCCCGCCATGACCTCGTCCAGCACGAAGACGATCCCGTACCGGTCGCAGATCTCGCGCACGCCCTTGAGGTAGCCGGCGGGCGGCGTCATGATCCCGGCCGTGCCCGGCACGGTTTCGAGCACGATCGCCGCGACGGCGTTCGGCCCCTCGAAGGCGATCGTGTCCTGAAGGTGCTGGAGGGCGCGCGCGCACTCCTCCTCCTCGGTCGACGCGTAGAACGCGGACCGGTAGAGGAACGGCGCCCAGAAGTGGACGGTCCCCGAGGACCCGTTGTCGGAGGCCCAGCGGCGCGGGTCGCCGGTGAGGTTGATCGCCGTGTTCGTCGCACCGTGGTACGAGCGGTAGGCGGCCAGCACCTTGTGGCGGCCGGTGTGCAGGCGGGCCATGCGGACGGCGTTCTCGATCGCCTCGGCGCCGCCGTTGGTGAAGAAGATCTTGTCGAGGTCGCCGGGGGTGTGGGAGGCGATGAGGCGTGCGGCCTCGGAGCGTGCCTCGACGGCGAAGGCGGGCGCGAAGGTGGTCATCGTGGCGGCCTGCTCCTGGATCGCCGCGACGACCTTGGGGTGCTGGTAGCCGATGTTGGTGAAGACGAGGCCGCTGGTGAAGTCGAGGTAGCGGTTGCCCTCGTAGTCCCAGAAGTACGAACCCTCCGCACCGGCGACGGCCAAGGGGTCGATCAGGCCCTGGGCGGACCAGGAGTGGAACACGTGTGCCCGGTCGGCAGCCTTGACGGCTGCGCCCTTGGCCGGGTCGGGGGTGAAGTGAGGGGTCATGGCGCCAGGGTAAATACCCACAGGTGGGAGGCACCATGACCATCCTGTACGGGTTGGGGCGCGGGGATCGGCAGGGTGTCGACCCCCTTGGACCCCGGCCCCCGGGCCGGCCCGGGACGGCCCGGACCCCTCGGGGCGAGTGATTGCGTGCGGGTGCGTCGTGGCTGGTCGCGCAGTTCTCGCGCCCCTGAATGCCCGGCCCCCCTCTTGACAGAATGCTGTCATCTTGACAGGATTCTGCCATCGAGCCGAGTTCCGAGGAGACGCCCATGTCCCGCAAGACCGTGCACCTCGCCGTCTACGACGCCTACGCCGACTGGGAGTCCGGTCACGCCACCGCCGAACTCACCGACCACGGCCACACCGTCAAGACCGTCGCCCTCGACGCCACCCGCCCCATCACCACCAAGGGCGGCCTGCGCGTCCTCCCCGACCTCGCCCTCGCGGACGTACGCCCCGAGGACAGCGCGATCCTCATTCTCACCGGCGGCGAACTCTGGGACTCCGGCGACGAGTTGGCTCCCTTCGCGGCCACCGCCCGCACCTTCCTCGCCGCCGGCGTACCGGTCGCCGCGATCTGCGGCGCGACCGCCGGGCTCGCACGGGAGGGGCTCCTGGACGACCGCCCACACACCAGCAACGTCTCCTTCTACCTGGACGCCACCGGCTACCGCGGTGCGAAGCACTACGTCGACACCGACGCCCTCACCGACGGCGACCTGATCACCGCGAACAGCACCCAGCCGGAGGCCTTCGCCCGCGAGATCCTGCGCCGCCTCGACGTCTTCCCGCCGGAGAAGCTCGACGCCTGGTACCGCCTGTTCCACGACTCCGACCCCACCGCCTACGAGGTGCTCACCGCATGACCGATTCAGCCGAGCCGCCCGTCCAGCAGCTCCTCTCCCGCACCGCCCTCGGCGTCTTCCACCTCAACGGGCAGTTCATCGCGGTCTCCGACGCGATGGCCCGCGAGGTGGGCCTGACCGCCTCCTGGTGGCAGGTCCTGGGCGCCGTCAACCGCACGCCCGCGCCCGTCGCATCGATCGCCCGCACCATGGGCATCACCCGGCAGAGCGTGCAGCGGATCGCGGACCTGCTGGTCGGAAAGGGCCTCGCGGAGTACGCCGAAAACCCCGCGCACCGCCGCGCGAAGCTCCTCCGGGCCACCCCCGCGGGCAGCGACGCGGTACGCCGGCTCGACCCCGCCCACGCGGCGCTGGCCGCCGCGCTCCGGGCCGAGCTCGGCGAGGAGGGCTTCACGGAAACGGCCCGCGTGCTCGAACGGCTGTCCGTCGCCATGGACGCGGTCACACCGACGGTGACCGAACGGTAGCGAGCAGCGGACCCGATTGTCGTACGGCGGCACTATCCTCGGCCCATCGGCGGCACATCGGGGGAGGGTGGCGCAGCAGCCATGGCCATGGAGAAACTGGGGCCCTCGGACCCCCAACGCATCGGCGCGTACCGCCTGTTGGCGCGCCTCGGCGCAGGCGGGATGGGCCAGGTCTTCCTGGCCCGCTCGGACCGCGGCCGGACCGTCGCGGTGAAGCTCGTACGTCGCGAACTCGCCGAGCAGGAGGAGTTCCGCTCGCGCTTCCGCCAGGAGGTGCAGGCGGCACGCCGGGTCGGCGGCAGGTGGACGGCGCCGGTCCTCGACGCGGACACGGAGGCCGAGGTCCCCTGGGTCGCCACGGGCTACGTCGCGGGACCCACCCTCCAGCAGGTCGTCTCCGGCGGCCACGGCCCGCTCCCCGAACGCTCGGTCCTCGTCCTGGCCGCCGGTCTCGCCCGCGCCCTGAAGGACATCCACACGGCGGGCCTGATCCACCGCGACCTCAAGCCCTCCAACGTCCTGGTGACCATCGACGGCCCGCGCGTCATCGACTTCGGCATCGCCCGCGCCCTCGAAACCGTCACCGACAGCGGCCTGACCCGCACCGGCGCGCTGGTCGGCTCCCCCGGCTTCATGGCTCCGGAACAGATCCGCGGCGACCGGGTCACCGCCGCATGCGACGTCTTCTGCCTCGGCTCGGTCCTGTCGTACGCAGCCACCGGCCGCCTCCCCTTCGGTACGTCCCACAGCGGCGTGCACGCGCTGATGTTCCGCATCGCGCAGGAGCCGCCGGACCTCACGGACGTACCGGAATCCCTGCACGACCTGATCCGCGACTGCCTCCAGAAGCCGCCCGCCGCGCGCCCCACCCTCCCCCAGATCCTGGCCCGGACGGGCCCGGCCACCACCCCGGGCGACCCGTGGCTGCCGGCCGCGCTGGTCGCTCAACTGGGCATCCACGCGGTGCAGTTGCTCGATCTGGAGAACCCGACGACGTCGCTGCCGGTGGGCGGCCCGGCGCCGACGGCCGGCGACCCGCAGGCAGCGGTCGACGGGCCCGTCCTGCTGAGCAAGGCAGAGGCTCCGGGAGCAGCCGAACCCGCCGACGAGCCGGGCCTGCGCGACGGCCCGAGCGGTTCCGGCGGTTCCGGTGGTTCCGGTGGCTCCGGCGGGTCCGGTGGCTCCGGCGGCTCCGGCGGTTCCGGTGTTGCCCACACCCCGCCCGTTCCCGGCACTCCCGGGGGTGGAGGTGGGGGTGGCATGCATGCGCTGCCCACCGCCGTTGTCGGGCCCCGGTCGGGCGCGCCGGGCAGCACCGGTAGCCCCGACGGGCCGCCCGCTCCCGGTACGCCGCGCGGGCCCGGGGCGCTGCCGCCCCAGGTGTCAGGACCGTCGCCGCTGCCCGCGCTGCCGCCCGCCGCTCCCGGACCGTACGGATACCCCCATCCGCAGGCACAGTACGGGAGTTACGGCTATCCCCAAGGGCCGCACCAGGGGCCGTACCAGGCGCCGCACCAGGGGCCCGCCGCTCCCGATCCGTACGGTTACCACACCCCGCCTGGCAGCTACGGCTATCCGTACCAGGGCGGTGCGCCCGGCGCCGGGACCGGCCCGGGGTCCTCGCCCGAGCCGCCGCCCCGCAGCAGCCGTTCCACACTCGCGCTGATCGCCGTGGCGCTCGTCGTCGCGCTCGGCGCGGGCGGTTCGGTCTACGCGTTCATGCAGGGCGGTGACGGGGACAAGCAGTCCGCCGGGGCCGGGGCCACCAGCAACCAGCCCTCCACACAGGGCTCCGCGTCCCCGTCCGACGAGCCGACCACCCCCGACTCCCCCTCCGATCCGGGCAGTGGCGGAACCCCTGCCGCGTCCGGCGCCGTACCGGGCGGATTCCTCGGCACCTGGCAGGGCACCGTGGGCGGGGACGCCGGTACGAGCACCCGCGGTCTCACCCTCCGCCAGGGCGAGACCGGCGAAACCGTCATGTCGCTCACGGCCGACGGTCCGACGGGGAACGGGAGTTACCACTGCCTCTTCGAGGCGGAACTGACCTCCGCGACCCCGCCGGACGGGCCGATCCACCTGGGCCCGTCGCGCGTCGTCCTCGGCCCCGCGGCGACGTGCACGCCGGGGCGGGAATCGGAGCTGGTGCTGCTGCCGGACGGGCGGTTGCGGCGGACCACGGCGGACAACAAGTCGGTGACGTACACGAAGTCGGAATGAGGTCCGGCGGCTGTCCACCACTCCCCCTGGCCCTGGCCCTCGCCCCTGACCCCCAGCCCCCTTGGACAGCGGGACCACCCCTCCACACCCGACCCCCAGCCTCCTTGGGCAGCGGGGCCGCCCCTCCGCCCCCGACCCCGAGCCGCCTTGGGCAGCGGGGCCGCCCCCCGGGGGCGGGACGGGTGGGCAAGGGGGCGGCCCCCCCACGCGGAGCTGCGCCCCTCGCTCCGGCACACGCACCGGTGCGGGCCGGTGGGCCGCTTCGCGGGATGGCCCCTCCCCGCCCCTCCACCTAAAC
>NZ_JBSGZD010000371.1:0-1765 GCF_053610825.1 Streptomyces sp. NPDC054863
CCGACGGACAGCGCTCCCTGGGCTACCGGGAACTCGACGAGGCGGCGAACCGGCTCGCCCGGCTGATGCTGCGCCGCGGCGTGCGCCCCGGGGACCCGGTCGCCGTGGCGCTGCCGCGCGGCACCGACCTGCTCGTCGCGCTGCTCGCCGCCCTGAAGGCGGGCGCCTGTTACGTACCGGTCGATCTGGACTACCCGGCGGAACGCGTCGCGTTCATGCTCGACGACGCGGCCCCCCGGCTCGTCGTCTGCGCCGACGGGGCCCGCCCGGGGCTCGCCGGGCACCCGTCGCTGCTCCCCCTGGGCGACCCCGCCGTCCAGGCCGAGCTGACGCCGCTGTCCGCGCACCCGGTGACCGACATCGAGCGCGGCCGGCCGCTTCGGCCGGAGGATCTCGCGTACGTCATCTACACCTCCGGGTCCACCGGCCGTCCCAAGGGCGTCGCGGTGGAGCACCGTACGGTCGACGGCTACCTCGCCTTCGCGAGCACGGCGTACCCCGGCCTCGCCGAACAGGCGCTGGTGCACTCACCGCCCTCCTTCGACCTGACCGTCACCGGCCTCTTCGGCCCGCTCGTCGCGGGCGGGCTGGTGCGGGTCGTCGACCTGGAGGACTTCGACGCCCCGGCCGGCGGCGGGCGTCCGCCCTCGTTCGTGAAGGCCACCCCCAGCCACCTGCCGATCCTGGTGGCGTCGGACGACTGGTACTCCCCGTCCGGCGAACTGGTGCTCGGCGGCGAGCAGTTGACGGGTGAGGCGCTGGCGGAGTGGCGCGCCCGCCACCCGGGAGCGACGGTCGTGAACGAGTACGGCCCCACCGAGGCGACCGTGGGCTGCACGGAGTACCGGCTGGAGCCCGGCGACCCGCTGCCGCAGGGCGCGGTGCCGATCGGCGTGCCCGTGCCCGACGCCCGGATCTACGTCCTCGACGGCTTCCTGCGCCCCGTGCCCGCGGGCGTGCCCGGCGAGCTGTACATCGGCGGCGACGTCCTCGCCCGCGGGTACGTCAACCGCCCGGGGCTGTCCGCGGCACGCTTCGTCGCCGACCCGTTCTGCGCCCCCGGCGGCCGGATGTACCGCACCGGGGACAGCGCCTGGTGGCGGCCCGACGGGACACTGATGTACGGCGGCCGGCTGGACGACCAGGTCAAGGTCCGCGGCTACCGGATCGAGCTGGGCGAGGTCGAGAGCGCGCTCGTGGCCGACCCGGCCGTCGCCCGGGCCGCGGTGGCCGTACGGGAGGACCGGCTCGGGACGCCCCGGCTGGTGGCCTACGTGGTGGCCTCCGACGTCCCGGGGAGCGACCCGGCGGGGCTCGCGGAACGGATCGCGGCGCGGCTGCCCGCGTACCTGGTCCCGTCGGCGTTCGTCACGCTGCCCGCGCTGCCCGTGACCCCCAACGGCAAGGTGGACCGGGCGGCACTCCCCGTGCACGAGCCGGCCCCCGTCGAGTCCCCCCGACCGACCCCGAAGCCGACTCCGGGAACCACTGGAACCGCTGCAACCACTGGACCCGCTGCAACCGCTGTACGAAAGGAAGCCGAGGCGCCCGCACCGGCCCGGGAACCCGAAGCCACCGCCGGAGCCGACAGAACCGGCGGAACCGACGGAACCGGGGCATCCGGCCAGAACGCGGCGGACACCCTCACCCAGCTCTTCGCTCAAGTCCTGCACCTGGACAACACCGGGCCCGAAGACGACTTCTTCACCCTCGGCGGAGACTCCATCACCGCCATCCAACTCGTCGCCCGCGCCCGCAAAGCAGG
>NZ_JBSGZD010000371.1:1865-6924 GCF_053610825.1 Streptomyces sp. NPDC054863
CCCAAACACATCTTCACCCACCGCACCCCCACCGCCCTGGCCCACCACCTCACACCCCAGAACAACACCCCCACCACCACCCCGCACACCCCCGCACCGGACCACCAACCCGCCCGACCCGACGACGCGGCGGACACCCTCACCCAGCTCTTCGCTCAAGTCCTCCACCTGGACAACACCGGGCCCGAAGACGACTTCTTCACCCTCGGCGGAGACTCCATCACCGCCATCCAACTCGTCGCCCGCGCCCGCAAAGCAGGCCTCCACCTCACCCCCAAACACATCTTCACCCACCGCACCCCCACCGCCCTGGCCCACCACCTCACACCCCAGAACAACACCCCCACCACCACCCCGCACACCCCCGCCCGAACCGAGAACGCCCAGCGGGACTCCGGCGCGACGGGGGCGGACCGGCACGGTTCCTCGACGGCCGTCGCGACGCCGATCATGCATTGGCTGCACGAACACCGCGGCGTCATCGACGCCTTCCACCAGTCGACCCTCCTGCGCGTACCGCCGGGTCTCGGCCTGGACCACCTGATCACCGCCGCTCAGGCCGTGGCGGAACGCCACCAGTCGCTGCGCGGACGCCTGGACAGCGGTGGCGGACTGGTGCTGGCCCCCGTGGACCGGGGCGCGCTGACGGACGCCGTGCGCCGGGTCGACGTGTCAGGGCTGGCCGAGGAGGCCCTGCGGGGCCGGATCACCGGCTGCGCCCGGCAGGACGCCGCGGCACTCGCGCCGTACGACGGCGCGATGATGCGGGTCACCTGGTTCGACGCGGGCCGGGGCGACCAGGGCAGACTGCTCGTCACCGTCCATCACCTGGCGGTGGACGCGGTCTCCTGGCGGGTCCTGCTCACCGACCTGTACACCGCGTGGGAGGGCGCCACCACCGGAACCGTCCCGCGCCCGGAGCCCGTGCCGCTCACCCTGCGGGACTGGAGCGACAGGCTGCGCGAGGCCGCGCACAGCTCCGAAGTGGTACGCGAAATGCCGCACTGGAAGCGGACGTTGAACGGGAGCAGCGTCCGGATCAGCGACGTCCCGCTGTCCGCCGCCCACGACATCTACGCCACGGCCGGGGAGAGCGTCCTCACCCTGCCGACGGCGCTGACCGCCCCGCTGCTCACGACGGTGCCCCACGCGTTCGGCGCCCGCACCAACGACGTGCTGCTCGCCGGTCTGGCGCTCGCGGTGGCCGCCTGGCGGCCCCGGTCGCCCGACGGCACGGCCGTTCTCGTCGACGTCGAGGGGCACGGCCGCGAGCAGTTCGACGAGGACGTGGACCCGTCCGCCACCGTCGGCTGGCTCACCTCCCTGTACCCGGTGCGCATCGACGCGGGCATGGGCGGCTGGAGCGCGGAGAGCGACCCCGCCGACCCGCGGCTCGGTGCGGCCGTGCGCAGGGTCGCCGACCAGCTCGCCGAGGTGCCGGGCAACGGCATCGGCTTCGGCCTGCTGCGCCATCTGAACCAGGAGACGGCCGCCGGCCTCAAGGGCTTCGCGAGTCCCCAGGTCGGATTCAACTACCTGGGGAGGAGGGGCGGTTCGGGAGACGACGACTGGGACGTGGCGCCCGAGTCGGACGCGCTGCCGCTCGGCGCGGATCCGCGGATGCCGATGCCGCACGTCGTCGAGGTCAACGCGGCGGTCGACGACGGTCCTGCGGGGCCGCGCCTGGTCGCCCACTGGATGTGGGCCCGGCTGCATCTGACGGAGGCCGAGGCCGCGGAGCTGGCCCAGCTGTGGTTCACCGCGCTGCGCGCGCTCGTGACGCACGCGGCGACCCTGGCGGTGTCCGCCTCGGCGGCGGCCCAGGCGGACACCGGGGAACTGACCCGGCTCGGCGCCAAGGCGGGCCTGGCCGTCTCGCAGGTGCTGCCGATGACGCCGCTGCAGGAGGGGCTGCTCTTCCACGCCCGGTACGACAGCCGCGGCCTGGACGTGTACCACGTGCAGATCTCGCTGGAGGTGGCGGGGCAGCTCGACGTACGGCGCCTGCGGGCCGCCTGCGACGCGCTGTTGCGGCGCCACCCCATGCTGCGGGCGGGCTTCCTGCAGCTGCGATCGGGCGAGCCGGTGCAGGTCGTGCCGGAGGAAGCCCGCATGCCCTGGTCCACGTACGACCTCACGGAGCTGGACCCGCGGGAGCGGGCCGAGCGGCTCACGGAGCTCCTGGCCGCCGACCGGCACCGGCGCATGGACCCGGCCAGGCCGCCGCTGATGCGCTGCACCTGCATCGACCTCGCCCCCGACCACCGGCAGGTGGTCCTGAGCATGCACCACCTGCTGGTGGACGGCTGGACCACTTCGCTGCTGCTGCGCGACCTGCTCTGGCTGTACGGCTCGGGCGGCGACGGCAAGGGCCAGGGCCAGGGCGACAGCAACGACGCCGACGGCGGCGCCCTGCCGGAGCCCCCCGACTACCGCGACTACCTGTCCTGGCTGGCCGTCCAGGACCAGGGCCCGGCCCGGTCGGCCTGGCGCGAGGCGCTGGAAGGCCTCAAGGAACCCACCCTGCTCACCCCCGACGACGACACCGCCCGGGTGCGGGCCCTGCCGGAGAGCCTGGTCGTCGAGCTGTCCGAGGCCGACACCGAGGCGCTGCACGAGGCGTCGCGCCGGCAGGGCGTCACACCCAACACGCTGGTACGTGCCGCCTGGGCGCTGTGCCTGCACGGGCACACGCGGCAGCGCGACCTCGTGTTCGGCGCCACGGTCTCCGGCCGTCCGGCGGAACTGCCGGGTGTCGAGGACATGGTGGGGGTGTTCATCAACACCGTTCCGGTACGGGTACGGCTGGATCCCGCCGAGCCGGTGGCGGAGCTGCTCGCCCGGCTGCAGGAGGAACATGCGGAACTCCTGCCCCACCACCATCTGCCCCTGGCGGAGATCCAGCGGATCGCGGGGGTGGGCACCCTCTTCGACAGCTGTGTCGTCTTCGAGAACTTCCCGACCGCCGAGGAGTTTCAGGGCGGACCGGACGACGGCCCGAGACTGCTGGAGGTGACCGGATACGACGGCTACCACTACCCGTTGAAGCTGATGGTCGCCCCCGACGGTGCCAGGCTCCGGCTGGAGGTCAGCCACCGCCCCGACCTGATCGACGTGGGGTTCGCCCGGCAGACGGCCGACCGGCTGCGCGAGCTGCTCACCGCGTTGCCCCGGGCCGTGGACGCACCGACGGAGCGCTTCATGGCGGCCGAACCGGTGGCCGCCGGCGGTCCGGACCGGTCGTCGCTGTGCGCCCTGGTCGCAGAGGTGCTCGGCCGGGACTTCGTCGGTGTGGACGACGACCTGTTCGCCCTGGGCTGCGACTCGCTGACGGCGCTGCGCCTGGCGGGCCGGCTGGAGTCGGTGCTGGGCCGCCCGGTCGATGTCGAGACCGTCTTCCGCTGCCGCACCGCGCGCGCCCTGGCCAAGGCCCTCGTCTGAACCGCCCCCGACCCCCGAACCGCCCGGCCCCCGAACCGCTCTCCCTCAACTTCCGTACACCCGAGCTCACCCAGCTCACCGAGACCCGAAGGACCGACACCGTGACCAACCCATTCGACAACGAGGACGGCACGTTCCTGGTGCTCGTCAACGACGAGCGTCAGTACAGCCTGTGGCCCGCGTTCGCCGTGGTGCCGGCGGGCTGGGAGGTGGTCGTGACCGAGACCGACCGGCAGACCTGCCTCGACCACATCGAGAAGAACTGGACGGACATGCGCCCGGCCGGCCTTGCCGACGCGGTCTCCGCGGCCTGATCCGCGAGTTCCTCCCCGGGGGCTCCACCGCTCCCACGAACGACCAGTCCGAACCCACATCAGGAAAGCAGGGCCACACACCATGCAACGGATCATGCTGAAGTCGAAGATTCACCGGGCCACTGTCACCGAGGCCAACCTGCACTACGTGGGTTCCGTGACGGTCGACCGCGACCTCATGGACGCGGCGGACCTGCTGGTGGGCGAGCAGGTGCACATCGTGAACGTGAACAACGGGGCCCGCCTGGAGACCTACGTCATCGAGGGCGAGCGCGGATCGGGCGTCATCTGCCTCAACGGCGCCGCGGCCCGGCTGGTGGCCCCCGGCGACATCGTCATCATCATCGGCTACGCCGGGGTCGACGACGCGGAGGCCCGTGCACTGGAGCCGAAGGTCGTCTTCGTCGACGAGCACAACCAGGTGGTGAAGCTGGGCACGGACCCGGCCTCCTGATCGGCACACGGCCCTCTCGTCCGACTCGGCCTGGAGTGCGGTCCCGGCGTTGCCGCCGGCCCGTCCCTCCAGGCCGATGTGCCGAGCCGGGACCGGCGGCCGGCGCCAGGGGTGCGGCGGGCGGAGTGTGAGCCCCGCCACGATCACCCCCCTTTAGTTGAAACTTAACCTAAAGCTGTTCTACGGTGGCGACATCGCTTGATCCTCCGCACGTTTGGAAGGCACGCCGCATGTCCCTCGTTCTTGACCCCACCGCCCAGGACCTCCTCTTCCGCGAGGCCCGCACCGCCAACACGTTCACCGACGAGCCGGTGACCGAGGAGCAGGTCCAGGCGATCTACGACCTGGTCAAGTACGGCCCGACCGCGTTCAACCAGTCGCCGCTGCGCGTCACCCTGGTCCGCTCCCCCGAGGCCCGCGAGCGCCTCGTCGGCCTGATGGCCGAGGGCAACCAGCCGAAGACCGCCAAGGCCCCGCTGGTCGCGATCCTGTCCGCCGACAACGAGTTCCACGAGGAGCTCCCGGCGCTGTTCCCGCACTTCCCGCAGGCCAAGGACGCCTTCTTCTCCGAGCGTCCGGTCCGCGAGCAGGCCGCCCTGGTCAACGCCACCCTCCAGGCCGGTTACTTCCTGGTCGGCGTCCGCGCCGCCGGTCTGGCCGCCGGCCCGATGACGGGCTTCGACTTCGCCGCCGTCCAGAAGGAGTTCCTGGACGACGACCACACCCCGCTGATGGTCGTCAACATCGGCAAGCCGGGCGAGGACGCCTGGTTCCCGCGCTCCCCGCGCCTGGCCTACGACGAGGTCATCACCACCGTCTGAGCACTGCGCTCCCCCGGATGACTCACGGC
>NZ_JBSGZD010000372.1:0-6911 GCF_053610825.1 Streptomyces sp. NPDC054863
CGCCCCTTCTTCGTATTCCTTCGTGCGTGTTCCTTCGCCGTGCGTATTCCTTACGTGCGTACGGACTACCAGGCGGTCTTCGAGGTCTTCTCGCCCGGCAGGAAGACCCACAGGCCCAGGTAAATCAGGAACTGGGGTCCCGGCAGCAGACAGGAGGCCAGGAAGATCACGCGCATCGTGGTTGCGGAGGTGCCGAAGCGCCGTGCCAGCGCAGCGCACACTCCGCCGATCACACGGCCGTCGCGGGGGCGGACAAGTGCGGTCATGGCGGGCTCCTTCGCGAGCTCAGGTGGGGGAGCGCCTCGTCGGCTCCCGATGTACTCAATACTCCCGCCGCGACCCCGTCCGGGCATCGCTCTACCGGGCGACCCCGACCCTGGAAATCCTCGGGGTCGACCCCTGCCCCGCCTCCTCCTCGCTCGGGGTCGCACCCCCTACCCGAGTACGAGCCGCCTCCCACCTGCGCCGCAGCCGGGCCCGCGTCAGCGGTACGACGACAAGGTGGGCCAGCGCGACGCCCGCCGTGTTCAGCAGCAGCGAGTCGACGTCCACGACCTGACCCGGCACCCCGGTCTGCCACAGCTCGATGCCGAGCGACAGCAGGGCGCCGGCCGCCACGGTGCGTACGAGAGAGACGAACGGCGACACCCGCAGCCGCCCGCCCGCCATCGGCAGCAGCACCCCCAGCGGTGCGAGCAGCGCAAGACCCTCGCCGATCCGGCGGGCGGCCTCCACGGGGCCCAGTGCCAGGTCCGCCCGGATGCCGGCCAGCGGCTGGAAATTGGGGGCGGTCACCCACAGCACGTCGTCGAGCGGGCGCAGACTCACCCATGCAACGAGCAGCAGATGCGCGAGGAGGAGAAGACTCCCCGTCACGCGGTAGCGGATGACGGCACTGCCGCTCAGACCTTGACGCACGCCCCCCAAGACGCGAGGGCCGAGCGGATCGGTTCCCCGGCCGGGGCAAGAGGACCCGGAAAGGTGCGATCGGGGCCCGCCAGAAGGTTTATTTACGAACAGTCACGCCGAGAGGCCCCGCCGAGACGACACGGTGGAGAGGCCCGCTGGCACGGTGGTGAGGCCCGCCGTCACGGTGGTGAGGTCCGCCGTCACGTCACGACGGTGAGGCGCCCGGGGCCGTCGGCTCCGTACCTTCCGTGGCCGCCGGTGAGCGCCGTACGTCGCTCAGGGTCGGCACCGTCTCGGGGCGCGCCTTCATGGCCGCCGTGCACTGGTACTTCCGGGGCGGATCCTCGGAGGGCCCGCCCAGCTCGACCGAGCCGCCGCCGTCGTCGGCCGCGCTCCCCGAGTACGTACAGACGATCTGGGCCAGCGCGTGCGTGGGCAGGTCGTCCGGCTCCCGGCTGAGCCGCAGCGCCTCCTTCGGGTCCCCCTGCCTGGGCCCGGACACCGTCAGCGTGCCGCGCACGTCCGTACTGAACCCGGCCTGCTCCTCCTCGTCGGACGGGTCCCGCTGGAGCTCGTCGAGGAGCGCCTGGGCGGCCCGCATCCGGTTCGCCGCCATCGTCTCCTCGGGTACAGCCACCACCCGCTGCACGGACACCAGACCGGCCCCGCACACCAGGAAGACCCGCACCGTGGAGCCCGCCTGCGCCTGCTCGTCCGCGGACTTGGCCGGTACGTCGCAGGACACCCGGGACGGCGCGGCCCCCGCGTCGACGGGCACCTGGGTGGTGCGGATGCCGCACCCCGCGGTGGCCGCGAGAGCCACCAGCACGGCGCACACGACGCCCGCCCGCTTCTTCAGCCGCATCAGCTCTGCCCCCGCACCTGGATGTCGTCGGCCTGCTCCCCGGACTCCGCGCACTCCGCGTCCTCCGCGCCCCGCGGCAGCCGCAGCGTGAACACCGCACCGCCGTCGGGCGAGTTGGCGGCCGAGATGCTGCCTCCGTGGATGAGCGCGTTCTCCATGGCGATGGAGAGACCGAGCCCGCTGCCTTCCGAGCGGGGCCGCGACGCACTCGCCTTGTAGAAGCGGTCGAAGACGTGCGGCAGGACGTCCGCCGGGATGCCGGGGCCGTGGTCCCGTACCTCGATCACCAGCTCGTCCTCGTCGGCGCGCACGGACACCCCTACCGGCGAACCGCCGTGCTTGAGCGCGTTCCCGACCAGATTCGCCAGGATCACGTCGAGCCTCCGCGGATCCAGCCGCACCATCAGCCCGCGCGTCGCGTCCAGCTCCACCGCGTCCAGCCAGGCCCGGGCGTCGAGACAGGCCGTCACCTGGTCGACGACGTCGACGTCGTCGAGCACCAGCCGGGCCGTCCCCGCGTCGAACCGGGTGACCTCCATCAGATTCTCGACCAGGTCGTTCAGCCGCCGGGTCTCGCTCACCACCAGGTGCACGGCGGGCGCGATCATCGGATCGAGGTTGTCCGCCTCGTCCTCCAGCACCTCCGCCACGGCGGTGATCGCGGTCAGCGGCGTCCGCAGCTCGTGCGACATGTCGGCGACGAACCGCCGGCTCGCCTCCTCCCGCGCAGTCATGTCCAGGACCTTCTTCTCCAACTGGGCGGCGGTCCTGTTGAACGTCCGCGACAGATCGGCGAGTTCGTCGGTCCCCGACACCCGCAGCCGCGTGTCCAGCTTCCCTTCCCCCAGCCGCCGCGCCGCGTCGCCCAGCCGCTGCACCGGCTTCAGTACGGTCGTGGCCGCGGCCTGCGCCAGCAGCGCCGACCCCAGCAACGCCAACCCGGTGGCGATCCCCAACGACCACGCCAGGGAATTGAGATCGTCCCGCTCCTGCTGGAGCGAGGTCAGCATGTACCCGGTCGGCCCGCCCCCGATGACCTTGGCCCCGCCCACCAGATACGGCGCGTTGCGCAGATTCGTACGCACCCAGAACAGGTGGTACGGATACGCGTTCCCCGCGGTGACCGGCTGTTCCCGGCTCACCTGCTCCTGAAGCTTCGCCGGTACGTCGTCGAGCGTGAAGGCGTCCAGGTCGGAGTACCCGACCACGGGCTTGCCGCCGTCGCGGCTGTCCACGAGCAGCACGCTGTACCCGGGGCTGGTGCTCATCGCCGACATCTGCTCGGCGGCGGTCTGGAGTTCGGTCTGGGTGGGCTGGAGGGGCAGGGTGGCGACCCGGCTCTGCATGGCCTGTCGGAAGTCGTTGAGCGCACTGTCCTGGGTACGCGTCAGCACGGCTTCCCTGTTGAGCCAGTACGCGATCCCCGCCACGGACACGGCGGCGGTCAGCGCCACCAGGGCGAACACCACCACGAGCCGCAGCCGCAGGCTGGTCCAGCGCAGCCCGGCGATCAGGGCCCGCTTGGCGACCGTACTCACGAAGGCGTGTCCAGCCGGTAGCCCACACCGCGGACCGTACGGATCAGCGTCGGTGACGAAGGGACGTCCTCGACCTTCGCCCGCAGCCGCTGCACACAGGCGTCGACCAGCCGGGAGTCCCCGAGGTAGTCGTGCTCCCACACCAGCCGCAGCAACTGCTGCCGGGACAGGGCCTGTCCGGGCCTTCTGCTCAGCTCCAGCAGCAACCGCAGCTCGGTGGGGGTCAGTTGCAGATCCTCCCCGTTCTTCGTCACGGTCATCGCCGAGCGGTCGATCACCAGCGACCCGAACGAGGCCGCGTCGTTGGCCTCCCTCTCACCGCGCCGCAGCACGGCCCGGATCCGGGCGTCGAGCACCCGCCCCTGCACGGGCTTGACGACGTAGTCGTCGGCCCCGGACTCAAGACCGACCACCACATCGATGTCGTCGCTCCGGGCCGTCAGCAGAATGATCGGCAGCTGATCGGTGCGTCTGATGCGCCGGCACACCTCGAAACCGTCGATCCCCGGCAGCATCACATCCAGCACGATCAGGTCGGGCCGCTGTTCGCGCAGCAGTTTCAATCCGTCTTCACCCGTGGCTGCCGTGGCAACACGGTGCCCTTGACGCGTGAGCGACAGCTCAAGCGCCGTACGGATGGCGTCGTCGTCCTCGATCAGCAACAGGAATGGCACCCGGCCATTCTGGCCCATGGGGGTGTACGAGTTCGACAGTTGGAGCGCTCCCATCCGATCCGACCTGCCGACACGACCCCTGTGACAGCCCTGTGACAGTCGCCGGACCTCGCTATGAAACTGCTCGGGCAATCTCATTTGCACACGGCACGCTACGGACTCCACCGACGGGGGGCGCGAGATGAACGCACTGCACAGCTCCAACTCAAGCGCAGTTGTCACGCGTCTCCACGACGTCGTACGGAGCATCGAGAAGTCCGGTGCTGTGACCGGGCGGGGGTGCGGTCGCAGCACCGGGCGTCAGCGGTCGTCGTCGTACAGCCAGTACATGACGGTCGTGGACGCGCCGGGGGCAACGGGGGGTGCCCACGGGGGGAGCACCGGGGGGAAGGAAGCTGCCGGGGGGACGCTCGGGGGAGCGCAGGCAGCACCGGAGGCGACGTACGGGGAGAGCTCGGGGGAGCGTGCGCACGCGACTGCGGCGGAGGCGGAATTCACCGCCTACGTCCAGGAGCGCCGCGCCTCCCTGTACGCGACCGCCTACCACCTGACCGGCGACCGCTTCGAGGCCGAGGACCTGCTCCAGAGCGCCCTCTTCTCGACGTACCGCGCCTGGGACAGGATCAGCGACAAGGCGGCGGTCGGGGGCTACCTCCGCCGCACCATGACCAACCTGCACATCAGCGCGTGGCGCCGCCGCAAGCTGAACGAATACCCGACGGAGGAGCTGCCGGAGACGGCTCTCGACACGGACGCCATGCGCGGCACGGAACTGCGCGCGGTCCTGTGGCAGGCCCTGGCCCGCCTCCCCGAACTCCAGCGCACGATGCTCGTCCTGCGCTACTACGAGGGCCGCACCGATCCGGAGATCGCGGACATCCTCGACATCAGTGTCGGCACGGTGAAGTCCAGCATCTGGCGGTCGCTCCGCCGGCTGCGCGAGGACGAGGTCCTCAGCTTCGGCCGTGACGAGGAAGAGTCCTTCGGCGAGCTCGTCGCCTGAAGGATGTGGGGGGCCGCTGTTTCGGGGGAGACGGCGGTGGTACGGGAGATCCGGGGGGATCTGGGGGGGATCACGGGGGAGATGGGGATCCGGGGGGATCCACGGGGGGTACGGGGGGAGCACGGGGGAAATGCGGAGCGGGATCACGTCGGCCGGGGGGCTGGCGGGGTCCCGTTTTCGTGTGCAGGGCCACTTTCAGCCCGTCCGGTGTTCGAGGACGCACGGCGCAGCCGTGCGGTCAGCGGTTCGGAGGAGGGGCAGGCGCCGCAGGCAGCCCGCATCACCCACCCAGCCGCGCGCGGCCCGCATCACCCACCCAGCCGCGCGCGGCCTACGCAGCCGACTCCGCAGCCGCGGAAGCTGTTCCGGGCGCAGCGGAAGCCGCCCCGGGCACACCGTCCGCATCCCGTACGACCGCCGACGCGGAAGCCGCCCCCGGCCGCCGCCCCGCCGCAGCGGCAGCCAGCCGCCCCAGCGCCTCGTCCTTGCCGCACGCATAAGTGCCCAGCGCCACCTGCCGCGCCACGATCCCCCGCTCGGCGCGCATCAGCCGCCACCCCCGCCTCAGCAGGAACGGCACCGACTTCCGGCCCTCGCGCAGATCACGCATCAGCCGCCGCCGGAACGTCGTGAAGGGTCGCCCGCGCAGACACAGCGCGTCCGCCAGCACCCCCAGTTCGCGGCACCGCGCCACGATGTCCGCCGCGAAGATCCCCTCCGCCACGAACAGGGGCGTGCGCTCGATGTCGAGCGCCTCCTCGTCCACCCGTGAGCTGGAGGCGAGGTCGTACACCGGAACGGTCGTGCGCCCGGTCCTGCAGAGCTCCTCGACGGCGGCGACCGCCACATCCGCGTCCCACGACAGCGGAGAGTCCCAGTCGATGTCCGAACTGCCCGTGACCTGCGGCAACGTGGGGTCGTGGCCCTCCTTGTAGAAGTCGTCGAGTCGCAGCACGGGCAGCTGGGCGCGCGCGGCGAGGGACGACTTGCCGGAGCCGGAGGGGCCTGCGAGGAGGACGACGCGGGCGCGTACGGGAGATGAGCTCACGGGATACAAGTGTGCGGCATCCACTCCGCCCAGGTCTCCCCGGGCGACGTCGTTCGTTGCGACCCGGGCCACTCAACTACGCTGCGTACGCACGTGATTACCCAATCGTGATCACCCGGGCACGATTAACCGATCACCCGCCCACGAACAACCGCCAACTCGCTCCATGACGCAGATGGGTACGCACTTCATGGCACGTCACACAGCCCCCAAGTCCCCGCGCCGCGCCCTGCTCCAGGCCGGCCTCACGGTGACGGCGGTCGGCGCCGCGCTGTCGGCAGGAGCGGGCGCCGCCCAGGCTGCTCCGGCCGCCTCGCCCGCCGCACTCGCCGTGGCCCCGATCGCTCTGCCGCTGCCCGGTGTCGACCAGTCGCTCGAAGAGGCCGGCGCGGCCCCGGGGCAGGCACTGACCGGCGCGCTCCAGCACGCGGCGACGGGCGGCCTCGCCCCCGCGACGAGCATGCGGCTCAACCCGCTGGCCGAAACGGCGGTCGACCCCCTCAACAACACGGTCGGCACCCAGGTCGCCGACTTCCAGCCGGTCAGCACGGGGGCGCTCACGGCTCCCTTGGCGAAGGGCGCCGCCCTGAAGGACCTGCCGGTGGTGGGAACGGTGGCGGGAACCTTGCGGGGCTGAGGGCTGAGGGCTGAGCGCTGAGGGGGACCGGGTGCCCCAGCCCCCGAGCCCTCTTGGCGGCTACCGCCGCTTCCCTCGGGCAGCGGGGCCGCCCCTCCACGCGAAGCCCCACCCTCGCTCCGGCATACGCACCGGTGCGGGGCGGTGGGCCGCTTCGCGGGATGGCCCCTCCCCGCCCCTCCACCTAAACCGCTCGCCGCGGGGCAGAGACGGTTCACGGCTCGCGCCGGTGGGGGC
>NZ_JBSGZD010000373.1:0-6891 GCF_053610825.1 Streptomyces sp. NPDC054863
GGTACGTGCGTACTGGACCGCCGACCGGATGCGGGAGGCGGTCGCCGCCACCGGGGCGAGGGGGCGGGCCCTCGGCGACGAAACCCCCGGCGGCATCCCCTGGAACGGCGACCCCGCCGACGTCACGCACATCGGCCGCCTCTTCATGCTGCTCCCCGGTGGTCAGAAGGCCACCTGCACGGCCGCCGTCGTCACCTCCGCCAACCGCGACGTCGTCTCCACCGCAGGCCACTGCGTGCACCTGAAAGCGGTGGGCGGCGCGATGAAGTCCCTCCTCTTCGTGCCCGGCTACGACGACGGCAAGGCCCCCCACGGCAGCTACCCGTCCCGCTCCGTGGGCGTCCCGCCCGCCTGGACCGAACGCGAGGACCACGCCGCCGACTTCGCCTTCGTCGCCCTCGGCAGGGACGACCGCGGGCGGCACGTCCAGGACGTGGTCGGCTCCCGTCGCGCCGTCTTCGGCGCGGAACCGGGCGGGGTGCGCATCGCGCTCGGCTACCCCTTCCTGCCCCCGTACGACGGCAAGACGCTGCAGTACTGCGCGGCCCACGCCACCCCGGTCGAGGACGACCGCCTCGTCGGCGGCTCCCAGCTCAGGCCGTGCCGCATGACGAACGGGGCGAGCGGCGGGCCCTGGTACGCGCTGACGGCCCGCGGCGAGGCAGTCCAGGTCGCCGTCACCAGCTCCCGTCCGAAGGCGGCGGAGTTCAAGGACGCGGCGTGGGGCGCGATGTTCACCAAGGCCGCCAAGGCGCTGTTCAAGGCCCAGGAGGCGCTTACCTCGAAGTAACCACCCACAAAATGGTGGGTACTTGATCGCCCTCTCCGCCGGGTGGAGGCTGGAGCCCTACCCGGCGAGAGAGGAGGGCGAGCCGTCCAGCTCCTTCAGTACCTGCAACCGCTTCCTGCCCCATTCCCCCAACGGCCCGAGCGCCTTGTTGAGTTCCTGGCCGAACTCCGTCAGTGAGTACTCGACGCGCGGTATCGCCGTGTCCTCGAACACCTCGCGGTGCACCACCAGGTCGGCCTCCAGCTCGCGCAACTGCTGGGTGAGGACCTTCTCGCTGATTCCGGGCAGCTCCCGCCTGGTCGCGCCGAAACGGCGTGGCCGCTCGTGCAGCGCCCACAGGATGAGCACCTTCCACTTGCCGTCGACGACGTCCATCGCCGCGTCGAGCCCGCATTGATACGGCTGATTCTTCAACTCCGCACACCCGTCTCTCGTTTCCGCATGCCCTCACACACCTCAACGCATGGAGTCCCTCATGAGTGCCCCCACCGACCACACCGCCGTGGCGGCCGAGCGGCCCGTCACCGTCCTCGGACTCGGCCCGATGGGCCGGGCCCTCGCGGGGGCGTTCCTCGCGGCGGGACACCCCACCACCGTGTGGAACCGCACGGCATCCCGTGCTGATTCCCTCGTCGCCGAGGGAGCGGTGCTCGCCGCCACTCCCGCCGAGGCCGTGCGGGCCGCGGAACTGGTCGTGGTCTGCGTGCTCAACTACGACGCCGCCCTCGACATCCTCGGGAAGGCGGGCGACGCACTGAAGGGCCGTACGGTCGTCAACCTCACCGCCGACACCCCGGCCCGCGCCCGCGAGGCCGCCGGCTGGGCGGACGAGCACGGCGTCACGTACCTCGACGGCGCCATCATGACCCCCACCCCCACCATCGGCACCCCGCACGCCGTCTTCCTCTACAGCGGCCCCGAGGACGCCTACGAGGCGCACCGCGCCACCCTCGACTCCCTTGCGGGCACCGCCTCCTACCTCGGCGCCGACCCGTCCCGCGCCGCCTCCCACGACGTCGCGCTCCTCGACCTCTGGTGGACCTCGGTGAGCGGCCTCGTGCACAGCTTCGCGCTCGCCCGCTCCCAGGGCGTCGCCGCCACCGACCTGGCCCCCTTCGCCAAGAACATCGGCAACCTGCTCACCTCGTTCATCGACGAGCTCGCCGAGGAGGCCGACGCGGGCGAGTACCCCGGCACGGAGAGCGACCTCGTCTCGGCCGCGACCGCCCTCGCCCACATCGCCCACGCCTCGGAGGAAGCGGGCCTCGACGCCTCCGTGCTCCGCGCCGCCCAGGGAGTCGCGGACCGTGCGGTCGCCGAAGGACACGGACACGAGAACGTCCTCGGCATGCTCGACACCCTCGGCGGCGGGCGCCGCCGAGTCGCGCACCTGCCCCGCTGACCTGCTACCCCGCGAAGACCATCACCGTGAACCCGAAGAACAGCCCCACCAGCACCGGCCAGTACAGCAGTGTCGCCAGCATGTTGTCCCGCCACTCAAGCAGCCGCCGGTTGGTGTCCGTGCCGAGCAGGATGGCGTTCGCGAAGATGCCCATGATGACGATGTACTGGGAGATCGCCAGGTACTCCAGATACGTCAGCGACGTGTCCCCGGCGATCTCCCGGATCTGCTGCTGGTCCACCACCACGACCAGCAGCAGCGTCACCGCGAAGGAGATCGCCGTCCACGTCGAGAAGCCGAACCTGGGGTTCTTGCTGTCGTCCTTGGTGTAGACGAACAGCGCCAGGAACATCACCGCCGAGATGAAGAACGACTGGATCAGCCGCCCCATCATCGGTCCCGCCCACATGCGCTCCATGCCGACGTTGAAGTACAGCTCCGGCGCGGACTTGAACGGCTTGTCCCAGTCCGTCAGCCCCTGCGTCATCGTGTAGTCGTGCATCCCGAAGCTCCAGCCCGTGTAGTACGGGCTCCAGCCGGAGGTCACGGAGTCCTGGTCGAGGCCGATCCGGCCGTACCGCCAGGGCGGGTACGAGGCGAAGTCGGGCACCAGGATGTCGTTGGTGAAGGTGGCCTTCGACCACATGCGCAGCCAGACGTTCTGCTTGTCCAGCGGGTAGTGCTGGTAGTCGAAGTTCTGCCGGAGCGTCGCCCTGAAGTGCCAGCCCTTGAGGCGGCGCCCGTCGGTGCTCCTGGTGTCGTACGCCTCCCGCATCTCGTCCTCCCCGCCGGTCCCCTCGGGGAAGACGACGCCCATGCTCTTCTCGGGGACGTCGGGGCCGTACCGCTGCCAGACGTAGCCGCTCACCTCCACCTCCTCGGGGGAGGTGAACTTCGAGCTCTGGACGAAGATCCCGGTCGGGATCTTCCGGAGCTTCACCCCGGGCAGCGTCTTGGCGAGGAAGGCCGAACTGTCCCGCTCCGTCATCAGCGGGGTGCCGACGATGGTGTCGGTGACCCGGTCGTGCGACGTGATGTACCAGGTCACGCCGATGCCCGTGAGGAAGATCAGGGTCGCGGTGGCGGCCATCAGCGCGCACCGGCGCACCGTCAGCAGGTACGGCTTGACCAGCGCGGCCGTACCGAACAGACCCACCGCGCAGAGCGAGATCAGCAGCGGCGCCCAGCCGGCCCGCTCGGTGTGGCCGGGGCGGAAGCTGTCGCGGCCGAAGTAGAAGTACATGCAGACGGCGGCGGCGCCGACGGACAGGGCGAGCAGGGCGAGGGTGGCACGGGCTGCGGTGCGGACCCAGCGGGGGGTGGGGCCTCGGGGATCAGTGGGATCCATGGGCCCACCCTCGGACACGGAGTCACCCTCCGCGTGACGCATCGCGGAGGACAACCCGAATGCAGCACGCTCCGCGGGGGGCGTGGGGCGGCTCCGCTGCCCGAGGGGGCCAGGGGGAGACCGTCAGGGGCGCGGGGAACTGCGCGGCCGGCCACGACGCACCCGCACGAAGACCACCCCGCCCCCGCCCAGGGACTCGGCCTAGACCAGGCCAGGACCGCGGACCGGGATGTGGGTCAGGAGCGGCGGAGCCGCCGGGGCCGTGAAGAAGTCGTTGCCCTTGTCGTCGACGACCACGAACGCGGGGAAGTCCTCGACCTCGATCCTCCACACCGCCTCCATGCCGAGCTCCTCGTACTCGACGACCTCGACCTTCTTGATGCAGTCCTGGGCGAGACGGGCGGCCGGGCCGCCGATCGAGCCCAGGTAGAAACCGCCGTGCGACCCGCACGCGTCGGTGACCTGCCGGGAGCGGTTGCCCTTGGCCAGCATGACCTTGGAGCCGCCCGCCGCCTGGAACTGCTCGACGTACGAGTCCATCCGGCCCGCGGTGGTCGGGCCGAAGGAGCCGGAGGCGTAGCCCTCGGGGGTCTTGGCCGGGCCCGCGTAGTAGACCGGGTGGTCCTTCAGGTACTGCGGCATCTCCTCGCCCGCGTCGAGCCGCTCCTTGATCTTCGCGTGCGCGATGTCGCGGGCGACGACCAGCGGGCCGGTGAGCGAGAGCCGGGTCTTGACGGGGTACTTGGTGAGCTCGGCGAGGATCTCGTCCATGGGCCGGTTCAGGTCGATCCGTACGACGTCCTCGTCCGCATCCAGGTGCTCGTCCGTCGTGTCCGGCAGGAAGCGTGCCGGGTCCTTCTCCAGCTCCTCCAGGAAGACGCCCTCGGCCGTGATCTTCGCGGTCGCCTGGCGGTCCGCCGAGCAGGACACCGCGATGGCGACCGGGAGCGATGCGCCGTGGCGCGGGAGGCGGACCACGCGCACGTCGTGGCAGAAGTACTTGCCGCCGAACTGCGCGCCGATCCCGATCTTCTGCGTCAGCTCGAAGACCTTCTGCTCCAGCTCCTGGTCCCGGAAGCCGTGCCCGGTGGGCGAGCCCTCGGCGGGCAGCTCGTCCAGGTAGTGGGCGGAGGCGTACTTCGCGGTCTTCAGCGCGAACTCGGCGCTCGTGCCGCCGACCACGATCGCCAGGTGGTACGGCGGGCAGGCCGCCGTCCCCAGCGAGCGGATCTTCTCCTCCAGGAACTTCATCATGGAGTCCTCGTTGAGGACCGCCTTCGTCTCCTGGTAGAGGAACGACTTGTTGGCCGAGCCGCCGCCCTTCGCCATGAAGAGGAACTTGTAGGCGCCGCCGTCGGTCGCGTACAGCTCGATCTGGGCCGGGAGGTTGGACCCGGTGTTCTTCTCGTCCCACATGGTCAGCGGGGCCATCTGCGAGTACCGCAGGTTGAGCTTGGTGTACGCGTCGAAGATGCCGTGCGAGAGGGCCTTCTCGTCCTCGCCGGACGTCAGGACGTTCTGGCCGCGCTTGCCCATGACGATCGCGGTGCCGGTGTCCTGGCACATGGGGAGCACGCCGGCGGCGGCGATGTTCGCGTTCTTCAGGAGGTCCAGGGCCACGAACTTGTCGTTGCCCGACGCCTCCGGGTCGTCGATGATGCGCCGCAGTTGCGCCAGGTGGGCGGGGCGCAGGTAGTGCGAGATGTCGTGCATCGCCTCGGCGGCGAGCTTGCGCAGCGCCTCCGGCTCGACCTTGAGGAAGGTACGCCCGTCGGCCTCGAAGGTGGAGACACCCTCGGCGGTCACCAGCCGGTACGGCGTGGTGTCCTCTCCCAGCGGCAGCAGATCGGAGTACGCAAACTCTGGCATTTCGGCCATTCCTCACTAGGCAGGCGGACGGCGTCGCCGTACCTCCATCGGTACGGCGCGCCCACCAGCGTAGAACGGTCACCGGCCCCCGCGTCAGTGAGGTAAGGCTCAGTCGCCCCCTGTCGCGATCTATCGCGTTTCGGTACGGTGGTCGGGTGGACCTCGAAAAGAAGCCTCAGCCGTCCCTTCAGAAGCCGCCGGCCCCGGTGGCCCCGCAGGCCGCCCCGGTGGCGCAGCAGACCTCGCTCCGGGCGTCCGACGCGGACCGGGACCGGGTCGCGGACATTCTGCGGGAGGCCGTCGCCGAGGGCCGTCTCGACGCCGAGGAGCACGGCGAGCGCATCGATGCCGTCTACCGCGCGAAGACCCAGGCCGAGCTGGAGCCCCTGGTGAGCGACCTGCCCGCGCCCGGCGGCAGCGCCCCGGTCCCGGGCCCCGCACCCTCGGCCGCGTACGACCCGTACGAAACCGGCCGGAGCGCCCAGGAGGTGGACAGCCTCGTCGCCGTCTTCAGCAGTTCGACCCGCAAGGGCCGCTGGCGGATCGCCCCGCGCACCAAGGCCTTCGCGCTCTTCGGGAACATCGAGATCGACCTGACCGAGGCCCTGTTCGCGCAGCGGCTCACCACCATCGACGCGACCTCCGTCTTCGGCAACGTCGAGATCCGCGTCCCGGAGAACATCACCCTGCGCGGCAACGGCAACGGGATCTTCGGCAACTTCGAGGTCCGCACCCTGGAGGGCGCCGACCCCGAGGCCCCCGTCGTGGTCGTCAACGGCCTCTCGGTGTTCGGCAACATCGAGGCGAAGCCCAAGCGGGGCAAGCTCATCGCCGACCTGCACGACCGCCTGCGCAAACACCTCGGACACTGAGGGAACCGGGCGGAAATACGGTCGGCATACGGGCCGGATGCGGGCGGAATTCCGGCTTCCGGAGCCTCAACACGCCCTGCGCGTACTGGACATGGTTCGAAACCCTGTGCATAGGCGTCGGCACAGCGGGTAGGGACTGCGCATCGTCGCTCGCTCGCGAAGCCGTCGTCAGGAGTAGACCGTGCTGCAACCGCCGCATCAGTCCTTGCAGGTCGCCCCCGTGCCCGCGCAGCGTGCGCCGGTGCCGGTCCGTGATCAGCGGGACCAGGCCGGCCCATGGCACACGGAGGCGGTGTGCCGCCGGGACGAAGCCGGGCTGTTCTTCGCCCCGTCGAAGGAACCGACCGCCTCCCGGCTGTCCCGCGAGGAGGCCGCGAAGCGGGTCTGCGCCCGCTGTCCCGTGATGATCGCGTGCCGCGAGCACGCCCTGCTGCAGCCCGAGCCGTACGGCGTCTGGGGCGGCCTCACCGCCGCCGAGCGCCGGGTGGTCCTCGCCAGGCGGCGCAGGCGTGAGATGGAGCTGAAGGCGGCGCCCGGAGCGGGGGACCACCGCATAGCGGGCTGAGTGCGCCTCGCGTGCGTACGACCGAGGGGGCGGCCACCCCGGTGC